>JAOZMR010000335.1 GCA_029934215.1 Pontiellaceae bacterium
TCAACGAAATCACCCGCTTCGACGGATCGAAAATCGAGATGGATTACGACTCTGCCGGCAGAAAGACCGCAACAGTGTACCGGACGGAATCCGATACGCTGCTTTCAACGGTTTCTCGCACCTACTGGCCGGACGGGCAGATCAAAACCGTTGGCGACGGCGTCACGTCGGTCTCTAACGTCTACGACCGTCTTAATCGTCTAACTGAGTCTTATATTCGTGTTGGTTCGAGTAATTCGTGGGCAGTCTCTTACTCCCATGATCCTGTCGGGAATCTAACCAACTCCGTGGTTGCCCTCAACAACCCCTCAACCGACAACCTGACAACCTTCTACACCTACGACCCTTCCGAACGTCTGACTGAAATTTTTCAAGCCGTAGACGCGGTGTCCCCGCCGTGTTCCTTCTCGTTGAGTTATTCTCCTGTGAATGGGCAGCTTCTTTCGATGATTAACACAAACTCAGGCCTCGGAGTTCAGTATGCCTACGACATCATGGATCAGCGCGAACAGATCAACTGGACGGATACTTCAAGCAACACGCTTCGCAGTCTGGACTATGATTTCGACTCGCTGGGGATGATCACCAACATCACCACCGAAGCTGGAGAAAAGAAAGTCTACGTGTATGACACCAACAACCGACTTACCGAAGAAAAACGGTACAGCGCAACCGACACACTCACCTACAGCGCCGCCTACGAATACGACCTCGCCGGAAACAGAACCCGCACAGTCATCAATGGCGTAACCAACACCTACACATTGGGAACCGGAAATCGTCTGATGTCGTGGGGAATCAACGGCTCTGCCCGGTATGACACCGCTGGAAACACAACCAACCTCATCTCTAACGATGGACGAGAATTGAACCTCCAATGGGACGAACGCTATCAGTTAACTTCTGCGGTTCATGATTCCTTGTTCGATATTCAATATTCATATGATGTGCTCGGTAGAAAAGTCTCCCGTGCTGCAGGCGTCTCGCCTGCCGAAGTTGAACACTATATCTACGACGGCAACCAAGTCATCGCCGACATCGACGGCAACGGCGAGCTCCTCCGCACCTACACATGGGGTCCAGGCATCGATAACCTGCTTTCAACGACATTTTGCGGTGATTCGACGAACACCTACTACGCACTCAAAGATCATCTGAATTCGATTCATGCGTTCGTTGATGAAAGCGGCACAATCGTCGAACGCTACGAATATGATGCGTGGGGCAGAACGAAGCTCTTTAACGCAAGCGGCGTTCAACTATTAGAATCCGCCATCGGAAACCGCTACACTTTTCAAGGTCGTGAAGTCGACTGGTCAACGGGGCTAATCTATTTTCGTGCGAGATGGTACGATCCCGTCACTGGCCGCTGGCTCTCCAAGGATCCCATCGGGATTTCCGGCGGCCTGAACCTCTATGCGGCGTTTGATAATAATCCTGTGAACGTGGTCGATCCCTTGGGGTTAGACGCCATTGGGTACACTGCCGGAGGAGCATATGCTGTCGGTGGAAGAGTCGGAGATGTTGTTGCGGGTGGTGGGTTCGGTGGTGGCGTTTCTCTTACTTTAAGCGATCAGGGGGACCTTACTTTAAGCGGGCAGATCACGCGTGAAAATGGATTACGTTTATCTGGCGGCCATGGTCCGCAAGTTACAGTTGATAAATATGATGGTGGTCCTAATACGCACAATGTAGGAGTTGTGGGCGGAACGATTACCGGAAATGCCGAGTCAGTTACATATACCCACGGGAAATTTGATGTCGGATATTCTTATTCTGAATTGCTGGTGAAGAAAGAAGGATCAATAAATCTCGGGCCTTTGGGGAAATGGTTGTGGGAGAAGCTGTATGGGGACAAAAGCGGAGGTGACCCATGCAAGGAATAAAGTTAGCAGTGTGGGCATGTGTCAATCTTTTGCTGTTTCTTTCCCTTTTATACTTTAAATCGCGTGGTCTTTTTCTCGCAGTTGCTTGTATCTGGATTGGGTTTACTGTGCTTGGTTTTCGGTGTCCTAAATGCAAATGGAACCTTTTGCGTGGGTATAAGCAAATCGGGCGGACGAAATGGTATTACGGTAAACTCATTCCCTATAAACGATGTCCACGTTGTGGCTACGAACGATAACGGGACTCGCTGTCGCAGAGAGTGCCATGGCAGGCGCTCACTGCTTTCGCTCGATCTTTAAGAGCGGGCCGCCGCCTTTCGGCGGGGAGAGCAGGACGTGCGTGAGCGCACGGAATGTCTCCTTTCAGTCGCCACCGGGAAGCGTCTCCGCTGAAAAGCGGAAAAGGTGTCAGAAAAGGTGCCAGAGTACCAGCTTGAGTCAACCCCTTTTTTTCGAAAAAGTTTCAGGCATGGAGGGAGCGTCTCCGCTGAAAAGCGGATTTTTTAATAGTGAATTTGCCGTCCGATCCGGCGTGAATAGCGAGCCTGATTTTTACGATCAAAAACGTGTGGTGACGTTCCGAGTTCTTCTGTTCCGTCCGCTGCAGACTGGTTTGACGAGACATCGATTTCGTGCTTCGCACGAGCGTGTCAGAGTACCTTTGAGCAGTGCCTCCCTGAAAAGGGGGACGGAGCGACCCGGTTGCATTCTGACCCTAGCCATCGCTTGCGCGTGACAGTCCGTAATAGCCATCCGAGTGTTTCCGCCGTTAAAATCATTTTCGTAATCCTTGCCGAA
>JAOZMR010000336.1 GCA_029934215.1 Pontiellaceae bacterium
TGTAGAGAATATTTATTAATCAATTTGAATCAACCGTATTCTGCTTTTTCTTCCAATGTTTGGAAATTGACCCATCGGGCTCAGTGGTTTAGTCTCTGCAGTTCTTGTAATACGAACCAGTGTTAAGGATTTTTATATTATGGCTAATACAGTTTTAATCGGCTCCCAGTGGGGAGATGAAGGTAAGGGTAAAGTGATCGATGTTCTAACGGCGGATGCGGACTGGGTTGTTCGCTACCAGGGTGGGAACAACGCGGGGCATACCGTGGAGGTTGGCGAGCAGAAATATGTGCTCCACTTGACGCCGTCTGGGATTCTTCGTGAGAACGCGAAGTGTATCATCGGCAACGGGCTTGTTGTCGATCCTCTCGGACTCACGGAGGAGCTTCAGGATCTCGAGAAGCGCGGGATTTCGATTCAGGAGCGTTTGTTTATCAGCGATCGCGCCCATCTTGTTTTGCAGTACCATAAGGAGCTCGACGGCGCTAAAGAGGCGAAGCTTGCAACGGATAAAAAAATTGGAACGACGAAACGCGGGATTGGTCCTGCGTACTCGGATAAAGCGGATCGTTGCGGTTTGCGGTTGGGCGATGTGCTCGAAGATGATTTTGAAGAGATGTTCCGCGATCGAATTGCCACAAAAAACGCGATGCTCACAGTGCTCGGCGCCGAGGTGTTAGATCCCTACGAAATGATCGAAACCTATCGTGCGGCTTTTAACTATCTCAAGCCCTTCATTTGCGATACAGTTCCCATGCTCAACACCGCTGTTCGCGACGAAAATCAAAGCGTTCTTTTTGAAGGTGCTCAGGGCGTGATGCTTGATATCGATTTTGGAACTTACCCCTTTGTGACCTCTTCCAGCACAGGAGCAGGCGGTGTGGCAGCAGGCGCGGGTGTTCCGCCGCATTCGATTGATGATGTGATCGGCATTGTAAAAGCCTATACCACGCGCGTTGGCGAAGGACCATTCCCTACAGAGCTGTTCGACGACGATGGCACAGAACTCGCGAAAGTCGGCAATGAGTTTGGCGCGACCACTGGGCGTCCTCGTCGGTGCGGATGGTTCGACGCAATTGTCGCACGCTATGCTGCGATGACTGGCGGGATCGATCGCTGGGCGTTGATGAAACTTGACGTGCTCGACGGGTTTGAAACCATCAAAATTTGTACTGCTTACGACTGCGACGGCGAAACGATCGATACCGTTCCTGCGAGCATCACGAAGCTTGCACGCTGCAAGCCGATCTATGAAGATTTCAAGGGTTGGAACTGTACGACCACGGAATGTAAAACGCTTGCAGATCTTCCCGAACAGGCAAAAAAATACATCAAACGCATCGAGGAAATCACCGGCGTGCCCGTTGCGATTCTATCCGTCGGGCCCAAACGCGCCAGCACGATCGTTATTGAGTAAAAAAAGAATCGTTTTGTTATCGATAAACTGAAAACAAATCTCCAATCGGAAATCGGAACATGGAAAACAGAAAACGGAAAACGGAAAGTGGAAACGCCCCCACCCATGTCGCAATTATCATGGATGGTAATGGACGCTGGGCGGAAGATCGCGGGCTTCCTCGATTGAAGGGACATGAAGAGGGTGCACGATCCGTGCGCGCGATTCTACGCGCCGCAAAGAAAGCGGATGTTAAATACGTGACTCTGTATGCATTCAGCACCGAAAACTGGAGCCGCCCCAAAGCAGAGGTTGATGGTTTAATGAAGTTGCTGGGCCATTTCATGAAACGAAATGCTAAAGAACTCATTGAAGATAAAGTACGCCTGCGCGTGATGGGTCAGCTCGAACGCCTTCCGAAAAAACTTCAGAGTCAGCTCGAAGCATTAATGGAAAAGTCGGCGAAGGATTACGAACGTACGCTGATTATTGCGCTGAGCTACGGAAGTCGCACCGAAATCGCGGAAGCGGCCAAAGCGATTGCGCGCAAAGCGGCGGCGGGCGATCTCGACCCCGAAACGGTGAATGAGGAAACGGTCGCGCAACATCTTTATTTGCCGGACGTTCCCGATCCCGAGTTGATGATCCGCACCAGCGGGGAACTTCGCCTGAGCAATTTTCTTTTGTGGCAGCTCTCATACGCCGAGCTGTACGTGACCGATACCTATTGGCCCGATTTCTGCGAAGAGCAATTTTTCCAAGCCTTGGAATCCTTCGGACAGCGCGGCCGACGGTACGGTAGAATATAGGCGATTTGCCAATGACAATTGGAACGAGGATAAAATGAAAAAAACCATCAACCATGTATGTGTGGAAATCGACGATCAGACCGGAAGCCTTCTTAAATTACAGCGTGAGGATGGGTCTGTTTTGCTCAACGCAAATCCGGAGGAGGCAAGCCTCATTGATGTTGCATGTCCGATCCTGGATTTTGAACCCTTGCGCTCGGCATCGAGGTTTTCTAAAGGAGGTTGAGATTGTTGAGTCTGAAAACGCGATTCGAATCCAGTGGGGTTCGTTGGGGCTGAGTCGCGATGGCTTCGAAATCGGAGGCGCGATTGAGGTCGGGGTGAAAATCAAAGGCGCAGCGGATGGAACCTCTTTGATCAGAACACCTGACCTCGACGGGTTTCAAGGTGATACCATTTTGTAAAACAGAACGAGGTCTGTTCGGGTGCAGATCAAAAACGTGGGTCTCATGACTTAAGCCACTAGCTCTTTTAAGAC
>JAOZMR010000337.1 GCA_029934215.1 Pontiellaceae bacterium
TCCTTACCTTGGAAATGCTTACTTCCTTGGTATCTCATAATTGCCTCAAGATGTGGGCAATAATATCTACGGTGAATCCATTACCAACTTGGGATATACATTCTGCATAACTCTGTCTGATGAGTAATTCACTGATATTATCGTCAATCGTTTGCAAGCGGCAATTTTCAAAAGGAGTAAGACATCTGTATAATGAGCCTTCAGCAATTTTATTTCCATATAGTTCTCCATGGTCACAAGTTACTGTTTTGGCCTTCCCAAAGACGCTCAGTACTTCTCGACTATTATTCCAAGGGATAGTGTAGTCTTTTCCTAAAGGAATGATTCCACTCGGTCTATACTTAGGAGTTTCCACAGTGAATTTCCTCGTATAAGGGAGGTCTTCACAAATATCACTAATGGCTATTTTTTTATCAAAGGGTTGCTCTATGTGCACCTTTTCATACTTGCCATTATGCAAATGTCCAACCCAGTAGAGTCTAGGTCTATTCTGGGCTGAGACAAGACTGCTATTTAACAACACTGGGGAGAGTTTCAAATGCTCACTTAAGGCGGTTTCCCATTTTTTCTTCATGACAACATTTTCCAGTATAAAAAATTTGGGCTTTACTTCCTCAAGTATTCTTAGATATTGGTAGAAGAGTCTTGATTTACTCCCAGCTAATCCAGCCCTAGCCCTAGCCAATGAAAAATCTTGACAAGGACTTCCTCCAATGATAATATCTGGGTGAAAGAAATTGAAATCCATTGTGAATTTACTCACATGGGTCACATCACCAATATGTTCAATCTCGGGATAAAGCTCTTCACTCATTCGAATGCTACTTGGGTGAATCTCACTTGCTAAATATCTATCCACAGGTATTTCCGCATGGTCAAATGCCATTTTAGCCATTGAGATTCCATCGAAAAGGCTCAAAATATTCATAGGACTTTCTCCATTATTCTTGCTATTGTTTCATCAGCTAAGTCAAGCTCCTCCTCATTGATAAATCTGGCACTTGCTAAAGAGCGTAACCTAGCAAGGAACAAATGCGACATTTCGTGTTTAGCATCTGTTTTAGGGTCTAATTTCTGCCAATGCTTCTTTGTCATTATTAAATTAGCCCAAAACTCTGTTGAGGAATATTCAATTTGTGCCGTTACACCATTTGGAAGCTTCTTATGGAAAAAACTCAATGCGTATTGTCCTAAGTTGAGTACCTTTTGCAGTCTCAAGCACTCCTTTTTAAAACTATCAAAATCAGACATCATGAATCCTCCTTGGAGTAAAAGAAGTATCAACACTTGCTAGGTTGAAATAACCATTGACCAATGGAGCACCATAAGCGGAGTCATCTAGATAGACATCAGCCCAAGTCTTACTACTCCCCCAAGATACTTGACTATTAATCTCATCAAAGTAAATGCCTTGAGACTTAAGCCAGGATACTGCTGCTTTTAACCAATCCCCTGTTCTAAGGGTATATAAAATTTTAACACCAGTAAAGTCAAATGCGTGAGCAAAGCCAGGATTAAGCTCAAATGGCTTACCCCATGGTGCAATATTTATTGTACCATCAAAATCAAATGCCACTCTTGGAAGTGGTGTATATATATTTCCTGAACAGACAAAGCGGCGACTTGCCCAACCTAAGGAATTAGCAAATGGTATTAACCCATCAGGTGGGCCGTCGTATTGAAATGTATTTTTCATAATGTTACTCATAATAATCTCCCTATATTTTTAATTAAATCCTTCTTAAAATTTCTCTTCCCTGATATTGGCATTGTTATCATTTTACCGTCGTGGTAGAGTGTAACCACCTCACTAACAGTGTAGGAAACAGAGGTATTTCCATAAATGCTTCCATAGTTAAATGTGAACATCAGCGGCTTATACCCTGGGTAAGGTATTACACCAGGGTCTTTTTCAAATACGGACACCCTCATCGGGAGCACCGTAGGGCAGCAAGCACCTTTATGCACTCGTCAATCTCCTTATTTTGGGTATTATGTTCACAATCAGCTTTAAATTTATTAAAATGCTTAAGGTGATATTCCTTAAGGGCTTCCCTTTCTGCTATGTATTTTAGCTTTAAGCCTATGTGTTCCATAATAACACTTGTATCACCTGAGTCAAGTATCAAGGATACAAATGGCTCATCTTCCATTTTAAATTTACAATTATTTAATGCTTTAGTTATTTTACTTTTTAAAATTTTCATAAAGACTCCGATATTATCAAGTCATCAGTTAAGTCGGATGGCCTGAGGTTATATTTTAACATTACTCGATTTTCGAGAGCTCTCACATCATGCTCTTCTGATTCAAAATTACACATAACATTCGGACCATGCCCAGCATAGGCAAAGCTTAAACGAGCATCTTGATTTTCCTTAATAGCGAGGGCTTTTGCCTCACCTAAGGTAATTTTCCCTGTCGGCAACTTAGACTCTTTAGACTCTTTAGACTCTCTCAAGGACTTAATTTCCTCCTTTAATTCCTTAATTTCCTCTAATTGAGCTTTACACTTAAATTCACTTACCCTCAAATCATCCACAGCAGTAAATAATTTAGGGGCATCTATTTCTCGACCATTAAGTAAATCAACAATGAGGTGGCTATGTTCTGTAATATTTTTATACTGGCTATGTTCTGTAATATTTTTATACTGGCTATGTATACTATATACATCTGACT
>JAOZMR010000084.1 GCA_029934215.1 Pontiellaceae bacterium
CACCCGAAGTGGCGACATTCAAGTTGCGAGGCAAAACTCAAAAAAGGACGTTTTGCATGAGGGCTGATTGTCGATTGGGCTTATGAGTCAAGACCGAATCAGCCAATTAGGGCTGGAGCCAAACCTGTGTCCGTTGTGTCCCATACATCGGTTGTCCGTCCTGGGTTTTTGCGTTTGATGGCCGAAACGGAGAGCGGGAAGGCTTACCAGGTGCAAACCAAAGAGAGTCTTTCCGATTTCTCATGGAGAAATCTCAGCTTTGTTCTGCCCGCAAGTAGCACGAATGCTTTAGTGGATATCCCGATGACGGGTAAAAAAGCATTTTTTCGGGTTGTCGAGGCGGACTAAAAAAAAAATCACCACAGTAACAGCCCTTAACCTTCCCTCGCCCCCCCTAATCCAGCGTGTTGACCAATAGTCCTGAGCGGAGCTTCGGCTCGAACCAGGTGCTTTTTGGGGGCATGAGTAGGTTTGCATCGGCGACGTCCATGAGCTGTTCAATGGTGGTCGGATAGAGAGAGAATGCAACGACGGCTTCGCCTGCGTCTACGCGGCGTTCCAGCTCGGAGGTTCCGTGAATTCCGCCTACAAAGTCGATGTCGTTGCTTTCGCGTGGATCGGCGATCCCAAACAGGGGACCGAGTACGCGTTCTTGAAGAACGCTGACGTCAAGAGCACCGACTGGGTCGGATGGAATCGCTTCTTTTGGGGTTAGGTTGAACCATTTTTTATCGGTGTACATGCAGATGGAGCCGGATTTGGTCGGCGCGGTCTGGGTTGTTGGTGCGACGGTAAAGGCGTTTTCCAATGCTTGGAAGAAATCGTTTTGTGTTTGGTCGCCGATGCTGAGGACGACGCGGTTGTATGGAAGTACTTTCAGCTGTGTTTCTGGGAAGATTACGGCGAGGAACCAGTTGTATGGTTCGGTTCCGTCGTGGCTTGGGTTTGCCTCGCGGCGTGCCCGCCCAACGGCTGCCGCGCTGGCGGAACGGTGGTGCCCGTCGGCGACGTAAAAGGCTGGGACGTCGATGAAGGCGCTCGTGAAGTCGCCGGTTTCTTCGATTTTCCAGACGGTGTGGATGATGCTGTCGGGCGCGGTGAATGTGTAGATGGGCTCGGTTGCGGCGACTTGGGTCATCATTTTTGTAATGAGGTCGCTGTCTTTGCAGGTGAGGAAGACTGGACCTGTGTTTGCGTTGAGTTCGTCGACGTAGCGGGTGCGGTCTTGTTCTTTCACTTTACGGGTGTTTTCGTGAATTTTGATGAGCCCGTTTTCGTAGTCTTCGATGTTGCATCCTGCGACGATGCCGTATTGTAGGTGGTCGCCCATCTGTTGGCTGTAGAGATATATGCAGGGTTGTTCTTCGCGGATGAGCGTGCCGTCCGCCATCATTTTTTGCAGGTTTTCGTTGGCTTTTGCGTACACTGCGTCGTCGTAGGCTCCGGTGTCTTTCGGCAGATCGATTTCGGCTCGCACGACGTGTAGGAAGGAGTGAGGGTTTCCGGCGGCTAGCGCGGCGGCTTGTGATGTGGTGACGACGTCGTATGGGACGGATGCGACTTGTTCGGCGAGTTCTTGCGCGGGGCGCCAGGCTTGGAAGGGATTGATTTTCATGAGGGTTCCTAAGGTGTGGGTTTCGTTTGGTTTATTTTTTTGCTTTTGGTTCGGGGAGTCCGAGTTCTTCGCGAATCTGCATGTATGTTGGGATTTGGTCGATGTAGCGACTCATCATCCGTTTGAGCGCGGCGATTTGGCGGTCGGATAGCGTGCCTTTGCCTTTGAATTGGGTGGAGAGCGATTCGTAGAAGTCGACGTCGTTATATTCGCGTTTCCCGCGTTTGACGGGCGGATTCCATGTTTGAATCGTTTCGCATAGGTCTAATAGTTTGGCGATATCCTTCGCGTTTTCATCTGGGGCTTTCGCGTCGAGCCCAAGGTCTTTTTGCACCTGTTCGAAGTTGGTGATCTGTTTGGAGTATTTCACGAGGAGTGTGTCGAGTGCGCCGACTTGACGTACGGAAAGGCGTTTCCCGCTCCGCACTTGCTCTTTGAGTGAGGTCACAAATTTTCCATCGTCGTAGGTGCGTTTGCCGACTTTGCGAGGTTCTTCGAAGTCGAGCGTTTCGAGAATCTCGATCTTCTTGCCGGTTTCGGTGCGGGGGGATTCTGGCTTTTCGAGTTTCAGTTTGGTGACGGTTTCTTCTGTCATCTGCTTGATGTATTTGCAGGCGAGTTGAAAGAGCATTTGCTGCTGGCGGGAGGTGACTTTCCCAATCTCTGCGAATTTTTCGCGGACAGATTTCACGATTTCTTGATCGTCGTATGTGCGGCGTCCGCGTTTTACGGGTTCCGCCCAGTCGGTGATTTGTTCGAGCGCGGTCAGCACCTCCAGTGTTTCCGCAGGTTCTGCCATATCTTTTGCCCCTTCGAGCCATTCGAGGAAGTGGGTGTGGAATTCCTGCATCATGTCGGTCCATTCGACGGAACCTTCTTCGATTTTGTCGAGCTTTTCTTCCATTTCGGCAGTGAATTTGACGTTGAAGAGAGGGTCGAGCGATTTGACGAGAAAGTCGTTTACGCGCGTGCCAGCTTCGGTCGGAGCGAGTGAGCGTTTTTCTTTGGTCACATATTCGCGTTTCTCGATGGTTGAGAGTGTTTGTGCATAGGTGGACGGACGACCCACGCCGCTTTCTTCGAGCGTTTTGATGAGCGATGGCTCGGAGTAGCGTGGTGGCGGCTTGGTGAATTTCTGTTCTCCGAGCCATTTGAGGCAGTCGAGGTTTTCGCCTTTTGTTAGCGGTGGAAGTGCGATGTTTGCATCTTCGTCTTCCCCCTCTTTCTTTTTGTCTGCGGCTTTTTCGATTCCGCTAGCACGCATATAACCTGGGAAGACCACTTCGGATGCGGTGGCGCGGAACATATATGTGTTCTTGCCATCGGTTTCCACCTCGGCGGTGCGACGAGCGATTTTTGCGGGAACCATCTGGCTGGCGACAAAGCGTTCCCAGATTAGTTTGTAGAGCGTTGCTTCGTCTTTTTCGAGTCCGCTGACGGAGCTCGGTGTTTTCGACACCTCGGTGGGTCGGATGGCTTCATGCGCTTCCTGCGCGCTTTTTTTGCTCTTATAGAAGTTCGGTTTTCTGGGGAGGTATTCGGCGCCGTACTCGGCGGTGACGAATGCGAAGCATTCGTCTTGCGCGGTTTTTGCGATATTAAAGGAGTCGGTTCTCATGTATGTGATGAGTCCGCCTTCGTATAGTTTCTGCGCGATGCCCATGGTGCGCGATGGCGAAAACCCGCAGAAGCTGGATGCCGCTTGCTGGATTGTGCTGGTGATAAACGGTGCACGCGCTTTGCGTTGCACCTGTTTTTCGATCACACGCTCAACGTGTAGCTTGCTTTTATCGAGCTCCGCACGAATTTTATCCGCTTGTTCGCCGCCTTTTACCTCGGCTTTTTCGCCATTAATTTTTGCGAGTTGAACCTCGAACGGGACAATCGGCGCCACCTGTTTTTTCACGTTGGCGCCGAGAACCCAATATTCTTCTGGGTTAAAGGCCTTAATGAGTTGTTCGCGCTCACAGACCAACCGGAGCGCAACAGATTGTACACGCCCGGCGCTAACCCCGCCCTTCACCTGCCGCCAAAGCAGTGGGCTGACTTTGAACCCGACCAACCGGTCGAGAACTCGACGAGCCTGCTGCGCGTTCACGCGATTCATCTCCATCTTCGTTGGGTTCGCAAATGCTGCGGTGATCGCCGGCTTCGTGATCTCGTTATAGGTGACGCGGCTAAAATTTTCTTCCGGAATAATATCTTTCAGCAGCTCCTGTAGATGCCAAGCAATCGCCTCCCCTTCACGGTCGGGGTCGGGCGCGAGAAAGACATGATCGCATTTCTTCGCGGCGGACTTCAGTTCCGTGATCGTTTTTGCACGGCCCTTACTGTTCACATACTCCGGTTTAAAACCGTCCTTCACATCGACGCCGAGCTTTTTCGGCGGAAGATCGCGCACATGCCCCATCGATGCCTTCACGATATAATCGTCGCCTAGATACTTATTAATCGTCTTCGCTTTTGCGGGGGACTCAACAATAACCAATTTCTTCATCAAAACTCCTTTTTCACCGCGAATAAACGCGTGATTTCACTACTAAAACCAAACACACTAAGCTAAACTAAACACGAGTCAACCCCGTAGGTCTTCCGCTAGCTCCACGACTCGACCCGGCAATATCGTTATCACCCGTTTCATTTCTAGCCCAAGCAACAGACCGCTGATCTCTGCACTCGATAGCCCGACGACTCGCGCCAAGCTATCCACGTCCAGCGACCCCTTCCAAAGTGCCTCCACCAGCGTCCTTTCTTCCTTCGATAGCGGGATCTCCGGACGAGCCGCAACCTGTTTTTTGGGTTCCTCCATTTCTCCTTGAGGAATTAAAAGCTGGAATTCTTCTAGTATATCGCCGACGTTGTCCACTAGTTTCGCCCCATTTTTTATCAAACAGTTCGTCCCCTTGGCGGATGGATGGTCGATTCTGCCAGGAATCGCGAAGACAGTTCGCCCCTGTTCCAGCGCGGCATCGGCGGTGTGCAACGTCCCGCTCTTGAGTCCAGCCTCGACAAGCAGGACGCCCATCGAAAGACCACTAATGATTCGGTTGCGATACGGAAACGTCATCCGATCCGCCTTACGCCCAAGCGGATATTCACTAACCACCGCGCCGTTTTTTGCAATCGCATCCGCAAGCTCCGCATTTTCTGGCGGATAGAGCTGATCGATCGCCGCGCCAAGCACAGCGATCGTGCGACCCTTCCCTTTCAGTGCGCCCTGATGTGCGGCGGTATCGATTCCACGCGCCAGCCCGCTCACAATTGAAAACCCAGTTTGCACCAACTGATAAGAGAGACGATCCGCAATATTGAGCCCATAATGGGTCGCCTTTCGAGAACCAACGATCCCGAGCATACGCTCATCGCCTGGCAAAAACGCGCCGCGAACATACAGAGCGAGCGGAGGGTCATGAATTGTTTTAAGTGCGGCAGGATATTCTGTGTCGAGCGGCGTAAGAACACGGATATCCAGCGCGGCCGCCTTCTCAACTTCCGACTGCGGATCGATCTCCTCGCGTTGCGACAAGATTGAAGAGCAGAGCTTTTCGCCAACCCCCCGCACGCGAAGCATCGAGTTTCTGTCGACCTCAAAAACCGCTTGCGGCGAACCCAATCGATCAATCAGAGCTCGAACCTTAACAGGACCAAGCCCATCCATCATATTCAATGCAATATACGCTTCGCGATCGGTCATTCCAAAAACTCCTTATCTATTCAATTTATGCAACGTAGTAGGTACAGCAATCGCACCGATTGCGCAAGGATTAGTGAAAAAATGGAGTCGCTTCGACCTGAAAGCTGGTTTTTTAAACGAACACATGTTTTACTATGCGGCTTATGAAAGCAGTAGCTCCAGGCAAATTGATTCTTAGCGGCGAACACTCCGTAGTTTATGGAAAACCATCCGTAGCAATGGCGATCGATCGAAGCGTCAGCGCAACAATCGAAGAAACACAGGAAGGCAAGGTCACCTTTGATCTGCCAGATATAAACGAGCGCGACTCGTTCACATTACTAGCATTGCAGGACTTCAAGCGCCGCACATTAAACAGTTACCGCTCGTTCCAAAACGGAAAACTCGGGATCGTGGACGTGCTTCATAAACCCATCGATCTCTTTAAATTCGGCTTCATCACTCTCCTAGACGGAGTTCATCGGAAACTCGACAGCGGAATAATCATTAAACTCAAATCCAACCTTCCGCTCGGAAGCGGGATGGGGTCATCCGCCGCCTCAGTACTCAGCGAACTGCGGGCACTCGGGCACTATATGCGTGTTGATTTTCGCCCAGAATGGGCGTACGAGTTCAGCATGGATGCCGAAAAACTTCAGCACGGTCACCCCAGCGGAGTCGACTCCTATATCTCGCTCTACGGCGGATGCGCATCCTTCGAAAAAGGCAAAGCCAAATCGATCCCCCTTCCACGCATGCAAATGTACCTCGTCGAAACAGGTGCGCCAGAAACAACCACCGGCGAATGCGTTGTACAAGTGAAAAAACAGTTCGAAAACGACATGATTTGGAACGACTTTGAGGACGTCACCCGCGAAGTTGAACACGCCGTACGCAAAAACAACGACGCGCTCATGCGTTCCCTCCTGCGCGAAAACCATCGTCTCCTTTGCCGCATCGGAGTTGTACCCGAAAAAGTACAACAATTTATCTCCGAAATAGAAGCCGCAGGCGGCGCAGCAAAGATCTGCGGAGCCGGTTCAACACGCGGCGAGAACGGCGGAGTCGTCTTAGTGCTCACCGACTTCAAGCCGATCCAACTTGCCGAAAAATATGGATACACAACCTCCCCCGTTCGCGGCGATCCGCTCGGAACAAGAATCGTATAACGTCCAGCCCACGAACGGCGTCGAAGAGAAAAAATGACAACCAACCAACCCGCCTCATACTCCGCGCCCGGCTCACTCATGTTGCTCGGAGAACACGCCGTACTTCACGGACGCAGAGCCCTCGTCTGCGCCATCAACAAACGCATCACAGTCAAAAGCTTCCAATGCTTGGAAAACACACTGCGCATCGACTCCGAATTAGGGAAATACGACGCACCACTCGACCAATTGACCGATCATCCACAGTTTCGTTTCGTGATCGATGCCGTAAAGCACAATCCACCGAAAACAGGTATAGAGCTAAAAATTGACTCCGACTTTTCCAGCAACATAGGATTTGGCTCATCCGCCGCAGTCACAGTTGCCACGCACGCCGCACTCCTTCACGGAAACCGCAAGCAGAACAACAGCAACACCCGTAGACCTCTGGGAAAAAACGAACTATTTACTCGTTCTCTAGCAACCATTCACCGCGTACAAGGACGAGGTTCAGGCGCGGATGTCGCCGCTAGCGTTTATGGAGGAGTGGTCGCCTATCGCGCAAACCCGCTACAAATTCAGTCGATATCGGAAACCTTTCCCTTAACAGCGGTATACTCAGGCTCGAAAATGAAAACCGTCGATGTAATTCATCACCTCGAAGAACGCCGAGCACTAAACGCAGATTACTTTGAAAAGATCTTCGATCGCATGGATGCCAGCATCGGAGACGTCCTCGAAAACTTTCCAACCCTCGGAAAAAACCTACAATTGAATCAGAAGCTGATGGAAGAAATGGGTCTATGCAACGCCGCGCTTGCCGACATCATCAAAAACTTCCAAGCATTGGAAACGCCGGCAAAAATCTCAGGCTCCGGTCTCGGCGACTGCGCCATTGGGCTAGGAAAATTTCCACACATTGGAACCTATACAACCTATCCACTGCAAGTGGATCCACAAGGGATCAAAAACTGATCCAGCCCGGGTTTTATTTAAAAAACATTGAACAAGATGAATTGCGATGATAGTTTTCCTGTGTTTTTGAATTGGTTTAAGGGTAATTATATGAATCTGAAAAACAAAGAAATATTGGTAACGGGAGCGGATGGTTTTATAGGTTCGCATTTGACGGAGATGCTGTTGGGTTTGGGTTGCAATGTCCGAGCGTTGTCGCAATACAATTCTTTCAACTACTGGGGTTGGCTTGATGATGTTGGCGAGCATGATCATCTTGAGGTGGTCTGTGGCGATGTGCGTGATCCAAACTATTGCCGGGAAATCACAAAAGAGATCGATGTTGTGTTTCACTTGGCTGCGTTGATCGCGATCCCTTATTCGTATGTCGCCCCAAACAGTTATGTGGATACCAACATTCAAGGAACGCTGAACATCTGTCAGGCAGCAAAAGACAATGGCTGTGATCGAGTGATCCATACCTCAACGAGCGAGGTCTACGGAACAGCCCAGTATGTGCCGATTGATGAAAAACATCCGCTTCAGCCGCAATCACCGTATAGCGCAAGTAAGATGGGTGCTGATGCGATAGCGATGAGTTTTCATAATGCATTTGACTTGCCGCTTACGATTGCTCGTCCATTCAATACGTATGGACCGCGTCAGTCGTTGAGGGCGGTAATTCCAACCATTATTGCGCAGATTGCAAACGGGAAAAAGGAGATCAAGCTCGGCGATGTTTCGCCGACACGCGATTTCAATTATGTGCTCGATACCTGTCGCGGATTCATCGCTTTGGCAGAATGTGAAAAGACCGTGGGCGAAACCGTAAACATCGGATCGAACTTTGAGATCACGGTGAGCGACACCTTGAATTTAATCAAGGAACTGATGAACAGTGATGTACAATTTATCACCGATGAAGCCAGGTTGCGCCCCGGGAAATCAGAAGTGTTCCGGTTGTGGTGCGATAATTCAAAGATTGCAGAATTGACGGGTTTTGCTCCGAAATACGATATCCGAGCCGGACTGCAGGAGACGATTGACTGGTTTGTGCGAGAAGAGAACTTGAAAAAATTTAAGGCCAACATCTTCAATGTTTAACGATCTTTTCCAGCTTGTCCGTTCTCATTTTGAAACGGACGATTTTATTCCGTTGCATGAGCCGAGGTTTTCGGAGCTAGACAAGGAATATGTCGTCGATGCCATCGATTCCACGTTTGTTTCGAGCGTCGGCGCCTATGTGGATCGTTTTGAAAACGAGCTCGCGGAGAAATTGGGAGCCAAACGTGCCGTGGTGACGGTCAACGGAACCAGCGCGCTAGAGGTTGCGTTGCGGTTGGTTGGCGTTCGGTTCGACGACGAGGTGTTGACGCAGGCACTGACCTTTATTGCGACGGCAAATTCCATTGCTTACAACTGTGCGCATCCGGTTTTTCTGGATGTGGATCGCGACACGATGGGGCTGTCGCCGGACGCCGTCCGATCTTTTCTTGAAGAACATGCAGAAAAGCGCGACGGTGGCCCCTACAACAAAACTACAGGACGGCGCATTGCGGCAATAGTTCCCATGCATACCTTCGGACATCCCATGCGGATTAAAGAACTCTGCGCGTTGGCGGATGAATGGGGGATTCCTGTGGTTGAAGATGCAGCCGAGGCTCTAGGAAGTTCGATTCAAGGCAAATTCTGCGGCACCTTTGGGCGGGTCGGTGTTTTTAGTTTTAATGGAAACAAAACGATCACCTGCGGGGGCGGGGGCGCGATGATGACGAATGACGCAGCCTTAGCGGATCGGGCAAAACACTTGACCACTACCGCCAAAATTCCGCATCGCTGGGACTTCGAGCACGATGAGATTGGCTACAACTACCGTATGCCCAATTTGAATGCCGCGTTGGCTTGTGCGCAGTTGAAACAATTGGATCGGATTCTGGCAGACAAACGCGAACTCGCCATTACCTATCGTGGATTTTTCAAAACCGTCGAATGGGCGGACTATGTAGACGAACCCGAAGGAAGCAAAAGCAACTTTTGGCTGAACGCCATTACCTTGTCCGATTCCAAGGTTCGGAACGAATTCCTTGAAGCCTCCAACTCCACGGGAATCATGACTCGTCCGATTTGGAAACTGATGAGCGAATTAAAAATGTATTCCGATTGTCAGTGTGGCTCGTTGAAAAACGCCCAATGGTTGGAAAAACGGGTGGTAAACATCCCGAGTAGTGCGAGAAAAATGACGAAACTGGGAGCTGGAGTGACTGAGACCTGAGCTTCCGAAGTTCAGCTCTCATGCAAAACGCCCGTCGGAAAAGGTGTCATAGAAGCCCCTGGTCGAAGTTTGTCTTTGTGCGTGGCGATTGGGGGCGTGCCACCATCTACTATTTAGCCCGTCAATATGGGGATCAGCACTCGCAAAGAGCGGTAAAGTTACGGAAGACGGGAACTATCCCGCCGTTAGCAAATTACTAAACCGCTTCGAAATGCATGTGCAATCGGATGCTTCATTAAAAGACACGCTATTGAAATAGAAAAACCTCCAAACGTCTACTATCCAGACCTGACCCCGACTACCTACTTAGGCGTGCGCAAGCTCCTTGCGGTTTGATGAATCCATGCTCGGATATGCGAGG
>JAOZMR010000085.1 GCA_029934215.1 Pontiellaceae bacterium
TTTAGGTTTTCGCTCGAAACAGCTGTGTTAAAAATTATCCAACGGATTCAGGTTGTTGTAAATTTTATTTTTGAGATCATTTAATTCACACTCAAAATCCAAAAAAGCGATTCGGTTCAGTTTCCAAAATTCCCAAAAAAGGAAACTAGAATTCTCCGGATTTCTGCCCCCTGTGAACGGTTACAAAACAAAAAAGGAAGATGGCTAAACTCTCCCAGCAACTCCGAGTAAACTTCTCGCGCCCGCACTGCGATTTCGGCTTTCTTCTCTTTAAACTAAGTGTGTTTCATTTTCATATCATCCCCGTCGCTTATTCTCGCCTCTTCGATATTCGATATTCCTTGTTCGCTATTCGAAATCCCCAATCTTATCCGTTGAATAATCAGCCCCAGCCTGCTTGAACTCCACCACTTCGCTTTCCCAGTCTGCGATAAGCGCATTCAAAATGCTTGTTAGTTCCGTTTTCGTTTTCATTCATAAATCATCATGCCCAACGCCATCGCGAAACACACTCAAGTGTTTCTTCCAGAGTGCGCAGGTTGAAGTAAAGCTCTCGAAAGATCTATTTAACAAACATATGTTCGCGGTAATAAGCGAGCTCAGCGGCAGAGGCGACGATGTCGTAGTAGGCGTCGTGCTGCCCTAAACGATCTAAATCCGCCTCCGGAAAATAGCTCTTGAGCATCTGGGGATCGTCCTTTTTAAACTCTTCCCCTCCAACAAGATCAAACCATTGAATTTTTAGGGCGGAAACGTCGAGTAGACGATAATGGAGGCGATCGGTGAAGGTTGGGAAAAACTTGCGAGCTAGCGTCCAGTCCGAGTGAATGCTGTTCCCGGCCATGACGGGGCGTTTCTGTATTGTTTTGATCGGTGTTTTACACCATCGATCAATATATGCTGTCAGTTTCTCGTCAATTTCCTCAACTGGCACGGCCAGGGTGGACCGGCACTTTTTTATGAGTTCGGGGATGTTTTTTTGCACCCAGTCGCTGATCTTCGCGTTCTCCGGCAGCCGGACGTAGATGTTTAGGTCTTCGTCCGGCGGCGTGATTCGCTTCAGGTCTTTATCCGTCAGCATGACGGAGACCTGAAGCAAATGGGCTTCCGCGAGATCTAGCGATGTGAATTCGGTGTCAAACCAAACGTAAGCTGTAGATGTTTTTTTCATAGGTTTAGAATGTCGAAGGTGTCGGATGCGATGACTTTTTCTTCGTCTGTATGGATGACAAGTGCGGCGACTTTTGAGTCTTCCGCTGTGATGATTGTGTCGTTGGCTTCGTTCGCCTTCGAATCGATCTTCACACCGAGGTAGGTAAAGTTTCCGAGAATCAGCTTTCGGATTGTCCGTTCGTTTTCGCCTACGCCTGCGGTGAAGACAACAGCATCGACCCCATTGAGTGCGGCGGTGTACGCACCAATATATTTTTGAATCTCGTAGACAAATTTCTCTACGGCCTGCGTGCATCCTTCGAGTCCTTTGTGGTAGCCTTCCATCGTGTCGCGCATGTCGCGGTTTCCGCATAAACCGAGGAGTCCGCCCTGTTTGTTCATGAGCGAGTTCACTTGGTCAATGCTCATATCTTGCGTCTGCATGATGTGTAGTGGTATGTAGGGATCCATGTCGCCGGAACGCGTACCCATCAGGATGCCCGCTAGCGGGGTCATTCCCATGGACGTGTCGACCGATTTGCCGTTTAAAAAGGCAGCAATAGATCCGCCGTTGCCTAAGTGGCAGGTGATGATCTTGAGCTCTTCAATCGGCTTGCCCAATGTTTCTGCCGCTTTTTTTGCCACGTAGCCGTGGGAGGTTCCATGGAATCCGTAGCGACGGATTTTGTGTGTGGTGTATTGTGTTTTTGGAAGACCGTATAGATAGGCCTTTGGCGGCATTGTCTGATGAATCGCGGTATCAAATACGGCGACCTGTTTCATATCGTGAACCAGTTCGTAGATCGCCTGAATCCCCATGAGATTGGGTGGATTGTGAAGCGGCGCCAAAACCGAGTTGTCTCGAATCGCTTTGATTACATCTCCATCAACGAGAACAGATTCAGAGAAATCCTCTCCGCCGTGAACAACGCGATGCCCCACACCGGCTAGCTCGTGCAAGCTTTTCAGCGTATTCTTCTCTGGATCTGTTAGAAATTCGAAAATGGCATTGATTGCTTTTTTGTGGTCGGGAAGTTCGAGGAAACGATGCTCGCGCTCGTGTCCGTCGCGTTTGCAATCCACGCTAGCACCGGAAATACCGATGCGGTCAGCCCCGCCAGCTGCCAAAACCACGAACTCGTGGTTGCTACTCGTGGACTCGTAGAGTTTGTATTTGATGGAGGAAGACCCCGAATTGATTACTAGAATTTTCATGTTTACAACCTTCTTTTGATGTATATTAATTTCTGCTAAATTTAAATTTCAGTGTTATTGCTAATCGATCGTTTAATTTTCGAGACGCGACAACCCTCCGCCTTTTTCGACGTGTCCGATGATTGTTGGGCTGGCGTTCTGCTCTTTCAGCAGCTCCATTGCTGCGTCCGCATCTGCAGGGCGAACAAAGATGACGTAGCCAATGCCCATATTGAAAACGCGATACATCTCTTCATGATCTACGTTACCAGCTTCTTCGATGAATTTAAACAGCGCGGGTGTCTCCCATGTCGAGCGATCGAACACGGCATCGACATCCTTCGGGAGAATACGCGGCACGTTGTCGACGAGTCCACCGCCAGTGATATGCGCCATTCCGTGTACCTGCACTTTTTCCATCAACGCAACAACGGGTTTTAGATAGCTCCTATGTACGGCAAGCAGAGCTTGTTCGAAAGTGGTTTGGGTACCCGGCACGAGGTCGCTCAACGTTTTCTGCGCCATCTCGAAGATGACCTTGCGTGCAAGGGAATAGCCGTTGGTGTGCAAACCCGTGGAGGGCAGCCCGATCAACACATCGCCAGTTTTAATACTTTCGCCCGTAATGACATTTTTCTTTTCGACCTGTCCGATAATTGTGCCGACAAGATCGTACTCGCCCGCTGGGTAGAGCCCTGGCATTTCGGCGGTTTCGCCGCCGAGTAGAGCACAGCCGTTTTCGCGGCATGCCTTGCAGAGACCGCCGACCGCGTCCTCGAACACGCTTGGCTCGAGCGCGGCAGCTCCGAGATAGTCAAGAAAGAAGAGCGGAGTGGCGCCTTGCACGAGAATATCGTTGGTGCAGTGATTGATTAGGCACTGGCCAATCGTGTCGTGCTTCCCCGCCATATGTGCGACTTTGAGTTTTGTGCCGACGCCATCCGCGCTAGCGACAAGTAAGGAATCTCTTCCAGGCGACTCAAATAGACCGCCGAATGCGCCGATTTCGCTAACGACACCGGGCGTGTTGGTTGTTTTTACATTCTTTTTTATTCGCGAGAGAGAGTTCATCATCACATCGATATCAACCCCCGCCTCTGCATACGCACTTTTCTTTTCTGTCATACGAAACTCCTCATTAAATTGAAAGAGAGAATGTAGGACAGCGCGTCCTATCTGTCCAGTCCTAGGATGAGATCATTGAAGATTTGAATGAGACCTTGGCGAGCGAGCGCGGAGCGATATAGCTTTGGCGAGTGGTCTGGACCAAAGAGCGTATACGCGGTTTCTCTGATTACACTATTCATCGGCTCAACCAAAAGGTTCTCCAATGCCGTTGAATCTCCCTTGGCGAGACGGAAAGGAACGAGAACGTTTAATTCAATCGCCTGCATTCGACCTTTCCCAACAAGCTCGGCGCGTTTTTCTTTCCCTGTCCAACCCACATGCTTTGTCCAAAAGCAGTTCTCCGCATCCTGCGCACACTGCAGATGCTTTTTGGCTCCATCAAGAGAGTTCTCGAAACAGCCGCCTGCAACCCACTGTGCAAGAGCGCAGAGTCTACGGACTGGATGGTTGAGGGGACGCAGCCCGGAGAAATTCCAGTCTGCGCGAGAGAGAGGCTCGGTCTCTTCCCATTTTTGCTCTTCGCGCCACCACAGATCCCAAAGCGAACGAAGCTCTTTACGCGATGCCTCAGGCCACTTCGCAACCGGCTGCGTTGGAAGGAGTCCGGAGAGACCGAGCAATACCGAATAGATGGTTTTCCAGTCCGCTCCATACTGCGCGAGAGCGTCATTCGAAGCACGTTGCGCCAGAATCCGAAACGGCACTTTGTTGTTTTTATACCCAAGAGCGACGGCGGTTTCCTCGTACAGCGCCTGCGTCTCCCCGCGCTCGTTCATAATCTGCGCCATTCGCAAGGTCTTCTGTCGGAGTCTCTCCTCTCCTGCATTTTCCAAACATTGGAACACCTCCGCCGGACTTTCTCCAAACCTTGGAAACGTGCTAGATGCCCTGGGCTCATGATACGGATACGCCGTTACATCCAAACTCTCCAGATCAATGCCGCACGAATCATTTAATTGTATATGCACCGTTCTGGGCGGAAAAAGAGAGCTATCGACGGTTTTCGGAAACCAAGTGATATGGAAACGAACATCCGAATAACGCGGATCGGTATGATGACCGTGGTTCTTCCAATCGTTGGAAACAATATGAATTTCAGCATCACCCACGACACGCCGTTTCTCGTGCCCGAGCAACAAAACCGCGCCGAGAAAATCTGGACCCGCCTCCAAATTCCAGCGACCCGGGTTTTCGACAACGATCGCCTCACCGCCCGAAGTCCTCAAACCCGTAGGGCGAATAGAATCATCAAACCAAAGAGCATGAAGATGGCGCTCCGTATGAGGGAAATAGTTCTCGGCGGATTCCTGAACGGCGGTTGGAGAGATGAGATTACGATAAACCGCCGCTCCTGGGAGAAGTTGATCGACCGCCGCTGAGGTTTCATAAAGCACGAAGAGACGTTAAAGGAACGCAGAGATATTGAACAGATTGAACTGCAAAAATTATCGATAAGATCATCAGGATGACTTTTTGGGGAACCGGAAAAGTCTCCATCGAAGACGGTTCGACTTCTGCGAACACTCGGCATCTGGGAAATCAAAATTTTTCTGGAACAGTTTCTTGAAGCGCTTTGCGGCTGCCTTTTCGTCGGGACCCTCGACTTGAAGAGTAATTTTAGAGCCCATCTCCAAACCAAGCATCAGCAACTCAAGCACGGAACTGACCTTGCACGATCCGCTTTTTGCCATCACAGAAACCGTTCCGTCATACTCGCCGACGGCTTTGACGATTTCAGCTGTAGGTCGACAGTGGATTCCTGCCTCATTTTTTATGGTCGCTTTGATCTTTTTCATAACAACTCCTTTTTCGAAGTGATTCTGGTTGCGAATTCTGTGCACAAAAGAATAATTTGAGAGGCTTTACTCATCGTCCCACCCTCTAGCCATCGTTTCTGATGGGGTAAGCCCGTCAACCGTCGGATACGGTTTTATCACCGAATGGGCACCATGCGGTCGAGAAAACCATGCCTCTTTTTTAATCATCGGTGGAACTGATTGAACGATGAGCCAGCGCTCAACCTCTTCCCGAAAGCGAATCAATGGGTAGTTGTCATCACGTTTTGCAATAGAAAAAAGTAGTGAACATCTCCAATCAGAAGGAAAAGAAGCCCCTTCTTCAACTATTTTTGAGTCTCTATTGATTCGATAGAGGTGAGCATCGTGACTATCAAACTCGAAAAACTTCTTTTCGCGCCAAATCAACGTCTCTTTCTTTATGCGATAAGTGTCTTTTTTTTCAGTGTACTCTATGACGAGCTCGTATTCATACAACTCGCCATCAATTTCTAGTTTCACTGCCGCAGTTTGCTCCAAACGCTGATCCCATCCCGTCAAAGATCGTCCGTCGAAAACATCATCAACATGAGCTCCATTCAAAATCCGGTGAATTTTGCGCAACACATCCAGCACCGAGGTTTTCCCAGAGCCGTTATCCCCCAACCACAACTGAACGCCGTCGGGTTGCATTCTGAAGTTGGATAAACATTTAAAATTATCAATATAAATTTCCTTGATCATACTCTCGCTCCTTCATTCCCCGCCTCCTTTTACTTGTACGAAGAGGGGGCTTTCGGTTATACAAGCCGTAACTGAACTAAGCAACATAGAGAGAACACCGGAGCTTTGCAAATATGAAATTCCCACTTACCTGGCTAAAAGAACTCGTAGATTTTGAAGATACACTGGAGGGGCTCTCCGATAAACTGACGTTTGCGGGCCTCGAAGTCGAACAAATCGAAACCATCGGCGGCACATTCGACGGCGTTGTCGTCGGCGAAATCACCGCCGTTGAACCCCACCCAAACGCCGACAAACTGCGCCTCTGCACCGTTGAATACGGCTCGGACGAAACAATGCGCGTGGTCTGCGGCGCTCCAAACGTTGCCGTGGGAGGAAAACACCCATTCGCCCCCGTCGGCACAACACTTCCCGGCGGATTCACCCTCAAAAAGGCAAAAATACGCGGCGAGGTTTCGATGGGTATGCTGTGCGCCAAAGACGAACTCGGGTTAGGTAACGACCACGCAGGACTCATGGAACTCGATGCAACCACCGCGCCCGGAACCCCGCTCGCCGATCTTCTCCCAAAACCAGAATCCGTTTTCGAACTCGAAATCACCCCCAATCGCCCAGACTGCCTAAGCATCATCGGCATCGCACGAGAAGTCGCAGCAATCTACGGATCAACACTCAAGCTACCCACCATCGAACTAAACGAATCCGACGAACCAGCAGAATCACTCATCACCGTCTCAGTCGAAGACGCCGAACGCTGCCCACGCTACACCGCACGCGTCCTCAAAAACGCAACCGTCGGTCCATCGCCAGACTGGATGAAAACCCGGCTCGAAGCCTGCGGAATCCGGTCAATCAACAATCTCGTCGACATCACAAACTACGTCCTACTCGAAACCGGGCACCCGCTCCACGCCTTCGACCACACACTCCTAAAAAACGGAAAAATCATCGTCCGCCGCGCCGAGCAAGGCGAAAAATTCACTACCCTCGACGAAACCGAACGCGAACTCACCACCGAGATGCTCGTCATCGCCGACCCCGAAAAAGCCGTCGCGCTCGCCGGAGTGATGGGCGGAGCAAACACCGAAATCAAAGACAACACCTCCACCGTACTGCTCGAAAGCGCCGCATTTTCGCAATCCGGAATCCGCCACACAGCCAAAACACTCGGACTCTCCACCGACAGCTCCTACCGCTTCCAACGCGGAATCAACACCGACTCCGTCGAATGGGCGAGCCGTCGAGCCGCCGCTCTCATGAACGAACTCGCCGGAGCCACCGTCTGCGCAGGAGTCATCGACGCCTACCCCGCACCAAAAACAAAAACAAAAATCACCGTGCAATGGGCAAACATCTGCAAACTAATTGGACTCGAAATCCCCGCCGAAAAAATGCTCCACATCTTCCAAACCTTGGAAATCGCCGTTATTGAAAACGACGACCTAGGCGCAACACTCGAAATCCCGACCTTCCGCGACGACCTAACCCGCGAAGTCGACATCATCGAAGAAATCGCCCGCATGAACGGCGTTGATAAAATCCCCGAAAAGCTCCCCATCGCGCAAATCATCGGCGGAACGCACGACGACCGCACCCGCGCCATCAGCACCTGCCGCAGAAACCTAGCCGGACTCGGTGCACGCGAAATCTTGAACTACACACTCGTCAACCACCCACTGCTCGACCTCTTTGGCAAGAACGACGACCGCGAAGAGCTACCCCACCCGATCAGCGCAGACCAATCCGTCCTACGCACATCGCTCATCCCGCAGATGATCGAAAGCCTCGGGCGCAACAAATCCCGCCAAATCAACCAAGCCGTATTCTTTGAGATTGGGCGCACCTTCACCCAAGGCTCCGTCCAAACCGAAAAAGTCTGCCTAGGCGTAATGGGTACGCCCGGACGCGCCGCGCTCGACTCACAACGCGCAAACAGCGAAGAAGAAACATTCCTCTGGCTCAAAGGGCTCGTCATCAACCTACTAACCGCGCAAAAAGTCGCAAAAATAAAATTCCAAACCTTGGAAAACGCGCCCGCCTTCCAAGAAGGACGCGCACTCAAAATCATGTCCGGGAAAATACAACTAGGAGTCATAGGACTCATTAATTCCAAAGCTCGGAAAAACTGGCGCCTAAACGACCCGATCGCCTCCGCCGAACTCGATTTAGAACCGCTACTTTCCAATGTCTGGAAAACTGGAACCGTCCAAGAAGTACCACTCTATCCCTCCATGGAACGCGACTACGCATTCATTGTCGACGAAGCCGTACAGCACCAAGAAATCCTCAAAGCCATCAACGGTGGAGCACCCGCAGAACTAGAAAAAATCGAACTATTCGACCTATTCCGAGGCAAAGGGATCGAAAAAGGACAAAAAAGCATGGCCTACAAATTCATCTTCCGCTCACGCAAGAAAACGCTAACCGACGACAAGGTCAACAAATACCACGAAGCGATAGGCAAGCGCGTCAGCAAAGCCACCGGAGCCACAATTCGTGAAGGCTAAAAATAACAACTCGATTTTTTTAGCCAAACCACTTGACCGATGAACGACCTCCTGCTACCTTCTCCAATGTACGGCGAGGAAACACCAAACCGCACAAACTGATCTTTTGTAATTTTAGCCCGCCCGGTTTATGAGAAGCAACATTCTCTGATCCGTTAGCCAATAATTAAAGGGAGCTTGAACGGTTTACTGTTCATTAAAGCACCCACCTAGTCAACTAGGGTTCGGAGATAGCTTCTTCGGGTAGGGCCACTCTTTCCTTTCGACTCATCATCGAACTCCTAGTGAGGTCTCCCAACCACCTCACTGACCCCACCCCCCGTCTCAGACCCGCTGAGACGGGGGGTTTTTAGTACCAACTTCTTGAAAAAATAGTTTCCAAGGCTCGGAAGAAGAGAGTACAGTTTCCCGCATGTTTTTGAAAATAACAGCACTAACTCTACTCCTCATCCTTACCATAGGGTGTACCACACCGACGTACGACGACGGCACGCCGCGCGAATACTCGGACATGCCATGGAACACACCCGCTTCATGGGAAGGCACCGTTGGTGTTCCGGGCATGAGCGGGTATGAATAGCCCCGAAACACTCGAAGAGATAGGAGAGCACGCAGCCATTGCCGCGCTGACCGCAAACCTAAACGCAGTCGGTGACGACTGTGCAGTCCTGCCACTCAGCCAAACACACGACCTCGTTCTCACCTCAGACCCACTCATACAAAACATACACTTCACCCACGAAGCAACACCACAACAGATCGCGAACAAAGCCGCTGGGCGGGTATTTAGCGATTTCGCAGCCATGGGCGCAGAACCGCAATACTTGCTAATCAACATCGTCGCTCCGCCCGAACAAAAATTACAAACCTTGGAAAAAATCTACGCCGAACTTTCCATCCTCTGCAAAAAACACAAGGTTGAAATAGTTGGCGGCGACCTCGCACAAGGCCCAACACTTGAGCTACACGTTTTCGGCACAGGGCGCGTAGAAAAAGGAACCGCAATCCTTCGCTCCGGCGCAAACCCAGGCGACCTAATTTACGTGACAGGCCCACTTGGCGGTGCGCAGAAAACCGGAAAACACCTCACCTTCGAGCCGCGACTCGAATGGGGAAACGCACTTCGGGAATCAGGAACAGTCACCTCGATGATGGATATCAGCGACGGGCTCGCCACAGACCTCCGCCACATACTAAAAGCATCCAACGTAGGCGCAGAACTCGATCTAAAAAAACTCTCTCTCATTGGAGATCCAAAAGAAGCACTGTTTGACGGAGAAGATTTCGAATTGCTTTTCACTGCGCCGCCAGGAGCCGTCTTCCAAGATTTGAAAAAAAACTTTCCAATCATTGGAAAAGTGACCGCCAACTCGCTAGAACTTTCACTAGAAGGAACATCGCTAGAAGGCAACGCATTCGAACACTTCAAATCGCAGAAAACCTAAGACCGACCCGCAGGCAAAACGGCTCTTCACGAATGTGCGTTTTTTAGAGGCTTTTCGCTCCCCTATTTGAG
>JAOZMR010000004.1 GCA_029934215.1 Pontiellaceae bacterium
TTATGTTTACGGTTTCATTTTTCCCGACATACTGGACTTATCCTGTCGCGATGCGTTCTCTCGCGGTTAATAAACCTCCATGTATTTGTAGCTTTCAGGTCGAAGTGGCTCTATTCATATTGCGAGGTAAATCTATAAAACGGGCGTTTTGTATGAGGGCCGGAACACAAGAGCAACAACAAAGGCGACAACAATACCGATGATGTCGAGCGAAAGATCGCTCCATCCGGCTCTTCGATCCGGAGTAACATTTTGTAGAACCTCTGTGGCCGCCGCAAAAAGGATCAGCCCCGAAAATATCGCGACGCTTCGTTTCCTGATTCCACTCTTCTGCAACCAAGAGAGCGTAGCAAAAAGGGAGAGTAAACCGAACAGAGTCACATGCCCAGCCCCATGCGAGTACTCAATAAGCTCTTTTTTACTGCGACTACGCGGCTTGCTTTTCACCTCCGGTTTTTCACCTGAAGGCGGAACGGGCGGCGTTTTTCGAAGGTTTGAGATAATCTTCTGCGGCTTGCAGCTTGTTTGAATGGCATAATTCAACGCATCTTTTGGCAAGAGAACACCTGTAATGATTGCAAAAATGAGCCCGCAGATAATCCACCCAAACCGTTGTCGCCAAAGACGCAAAGCCACAACACATATGCCCAAAGCAGAAAACCAGAGAAAAGCAAACAACGCCTTCCAATACGGGAAGCTCGTTCTTGGTTTTGCTGGGACAATCGATACATGCTCGACATCGAGCACTCCAGCTAACCCAAAATTCTGCAGATGGAACCGAGCTCGTACACCTCTCTCCGGCACAGGAAAAAACGCGCGATGAGTCTTCCACCAGCGCTCTTTCTCTGTGGTAAAGACCGCGTGAGGCGTACCGTATATCCCCTTATCATTTTCGTCATAGTAACAAAACACGGCACGCGGACAATGCCAATTCTTCACACCAGGAACCACGCCTGTTGCTCGTGCACGCATAGAAACCATGAAACCAGCTTCATTTTCGATAGATGGCAACGTAAAACGCAAAGAACTATTTTTGTTGGACGTGGTTTCAAGCGTCGCTCCATCTTCCGTTCTATGAACCAGCGGACCCCACCCTTTCCAATCATCGGAAACCACCTCCTCACCCATAGGTTTCCACGGAATATAGAGATGAAAAAACAGAGCCATCGCGCCCAATAACAGGAGCGAAAAGAGGAGAGCAAATCGTTGAGTAAATTTTAGAGTTCCGAACATTGGAAAAACGTCTCAAATATTTCTTTCAAAAAAAAGTTTTTAATCTACAATTCCCCTCATGTCACATTTAGATTTAAGCCAATATGAAGCATTTATTTTCGATCTCGACGGAACATTGATCGATTCCGAGGGGTATCATGCCGACGGTTTCGCCACTGCCGTGAAAACCGTAAGCGGTTACGAGATCTCAGACAAAGAGCGCCGAGAGTTTTTTGAGGCGCACACCAGCACATTTGTTCCCGTGCTAAACAAGCGACACGGGTTGACGATGGAATATCCCGAAGTGCTTGACCACAAACGAGCTCACGTTCAACATCACTTCCGGACAAACGTCTTCCCTCAAGCCATCTCATTCATCAGCAAATGGCGCGGAAAAAAACGATTGGCACTAGCAAGCAATTCGCCAAAACCATTTGTACGAGACGCGCTCGTTGAGGGTCGAATGATCGACCTATTTGAAATCGTTTGCACCGCCGACGATGTAACCCATCGCAAACCAAGCCCAGAGATATTTCAACTCGTACTAGAACGAATGAAACTAGAGCCCGCAGAAGTGCTAATCTTTGAAGACAGCCCAGCCGGCGTGATTGCAGCTCAAGCGGCGGGTTGTCCAGTCGTGATGGTTGACAACGGCTCCGAACGGACAGTCGAAGGCATCGAAAAACATACATGGAGAGAGTTGAAGCAATTTTGAAAACCACACCACTGCACGAAGAACACATCGCCCTTGGCGCCCGAATGGCAGAATTCGGAGGATGGGACATGCCCATTCAGTACGAAGGAATACTCGCTGAACACCAGCACACTCGAACAAACACCGGCCTGTTCGATATCTGCCACATGGGCGAATTCGAGCTAACAGGACCCACCGCAGCAGCCGACCTCGAAAACCTACTCACCCTAGAAATCTCCACCCTAGCGATCAACCAATGCCGCTACGGCTTTCTTCTCGACGAACAGGGAGGAGTGATCGACGACCTCACATGCTACCGCCTCGACAAAAACCGCTACATGCTTGTCGTCAACGCAGCAACACTCGACAACGACGCCGAATGGATTCAACAGCACATTTCATCTCAAACCACATTCACCGACCGCTCGAACGAACTCGCAAAACTCGACATACAAGGCCCCCGGGCTCGCTTCGACCTCGAAGCCGTGATCGGCAAACTTCCCGACCTAGGCTACTTCAAAGCCGACTCCATCCAAGCCTTGGAAACAGAAACAATCATCAGCCGAACCGGTTACACCGGCGAGCTAGGTTACGAACTATACTTCCAAGCCTCGGAAGCCGTCCGCATCTGGCGGGCCCTACTCGCGAACAAAAACATCAAACCAATTGGACTAGGCGCGCGCGACACACTTCGCCTCGAAATGGGTTACTCACTCTACGGGCACGAACTCTCGCGCGACAAAACACCATCAGGCGTAACCCGAGGCATGTTCATCAAAAAAACCGACAACTTCATAGGTCGCGCCCCCGTCTTCCAAACATTGAAAAACCCAACCGAACAGCTCATTGCGCTCGAATTCAAAACCAAACGAGCGGCGCGAGCAGGCGATCGGCTTTTTTTCCAAACCCAGGAAACCGGAACCATCACCAGCGGATCACTCTCTCCAACCCTTGGAAAAGCAATTGCACTCGCCACAGTAGCCCCCTCCTCGGCAAAACTGGGAACAACACTACACGTTACCATTCGCGGAAAACAATACCCAGCCACAGTCGTCGACCTCCCATTCCACAAACACGGGACCGCTCGAAAAAAACAGTAAACAGTTCTGCGAAAACCGCCACAGCTCGAGTTTGCCCATCGAATGAATGAAATTTACGAATGAACAGCCCATCAGAAGGTCCCATCATTCTGCCTTCAATCATTCTGCAAAAACGCTATCCCTTTTCGCCCGCAACGGAGCTGGGGCTATTTTTGCAGAATGATTGACGGCAGAATGATGGGACGGTTTTTGAAGCGGGCAGGAAGGGGTTTGCCCATCGAATGAATGAAATTTACGAATCAAAGAACTGTTTCAACTCTGAAAATAATGGTGCTACCCCCCCCCGGAGCGATGATGACAACCATCAAAGGAATCGGCGTCACTCTTGCCGCTGGGTTGCTTCTGCAATTGGACCGTCACATCCATCTTTATCATGACCACGGAACCAGCGAGCAGTTTCACAGCGAACTTAAAAGCGATATGGATGTTGAACGATTGCCATCAGGGAAACTCTGCGTCAATAAAATCATCCTGCTTTGCGCCATGGTCGCATTCAACCTGCTTCGATCCATCGGGCAGGAGGTGGTGGCACGCGCCGCACTCGCGCCGCAAAAAATCAAGGTTAAGCGCTGGCGGATGAAAACGATTTTACAAAACATCATTTACTGTGCAGTTCGACTCGTGCGCCATGCTGGACGCATTGAGCTACACTTTGGGAAACGTTGTCCGTGGTTCGACGTGATCAATGATATCGCTTGCGCAACTACGTAGATTAAAGCACAACCTGACGCGCTAACTGCAACTGCGGAGGGAGCACTGCGTTAAAAAAACGGCAAAAATCACCCCTCGAGTGCTTTTCTGGATGGAAACAACGCGAAGTGTAAGGCTTCGCATGGAAATCTGTGCGTTGCGGCACATTTTGCCGTGAATAAATTTAGTTTTCCGCTCGAAACAGCTGTGTTAAAAATTATCCAACGGATTCAGGAGTATGGTGATCTTTTCCAATGCTCGCAAACTTATTCGAATTTGACGTTGCAAGAACGCATCTCATTTGTTTAGCTACCCGCACGTTGAATTAAAAAAAGAAGATCGCACTAGAGGCAACGAGAAATACCGTGTCGACGCAGTTAAAGTTCACGGATAATAACCAACCAGAGTATTCACATGTTTTTTCAAGAAGACAAACAATCCATCATCGACAACGCCTTTAACGCCTACACCGATCTGATCGGCGGGAAGCCCTTCACAATCGCCTGGGCGCCTGGACGCATCGAAGTGCTTGGAAACCATACGGACTATAACGCCGGAACGGCCCTCTCCGCCGCCATCGATCTAGGGCTATGCTTCTGTATGGCCCCATCCAGTCAATCCTATATTCGCGCCATCGCAATTGACCTCGAGCGAACCGCATATCTCAACACCTTCGACGACCTAAAAGTCCCAGGCGCGAAGTGGGCGACCTACATCAAAGGTGTATTTTACCACCTACAAAGACACACGAAACAAACCATCGACGAAGTCAACTGCACCTTCTCCAGCTCAATCCCGATTGGCGGAGGTCTCTCCAGCTCTGCCGCACTCGAAGTCGCAGCAGCCACCGCCGTAACCTCTCTTTTAAGCCTCAACGTCGAACCCAAAGAAATCGCAAAAATCTGCCAAAAAGCCGAACATCAATTCATCGGCACAAATTGCGGACTACTCGACCAAATCACCAGCATATTCGGGCGCGAAAATGGTCTCATCCATACCGACTTCCAAACCTTGGAAATTTCTGACGTCACCCTACCCCCCGACATCGACTTCCTCGTCGTCAACCCACACGTAGAACACAACCTCGCCGACTCACCCTACAACGAACGGCGCGAATGTTGTGAACATGCAACCAAGCAACTCAACGAACTGCTCCCCTACCCCGTTAATACGCTAAGCGATGTATCGCTAGAGGATTTCGAACAAGTAAAACACAAGATCGACAAATACGCCGCGCAACGCGCAACGCACATTATCGGCGAAATCGACCGCGTTGCAAAAGGAGTTCAAGCAGCTAAACTCGGCGACATGGAAGCCTTTGGGGAACTTCTCTATCAATCGCATCAAAGCTCCATCGACAACTTTGAGAACTCCTGTCCCGAGCTAGATCACGTCGTGAATGCGGCACGCAACGCTGGAGCACTCGGCGCGAGACTCTCTGGCGGCGGATTCGGCGGCGTCGTAATCGTCATGATGTATGCAGACCGCATGCAAACAGTCATGAACGATATGGAAGAAGAATTATTCCACCTCGATATCCATCCCGACCTGATTAGAACCACTCCATCCGCTGGCGCTCATATCATCCTCTAAAAACTACGATGAACTGGTACTTCACTTTACTACTTTGCGGACTCTTCCTCGTTGGCATCGAAATCTTCATACCCGGCGGCGTGCTCGGAATCATCGGTGCAGCCGCGCTAATCGGCTCGGCGATTCTCGGCTTCTACATTTTTCCGCTCTGGCTTGGGTGGCTCAGCGTCCTTATCATTCTCGCCCTAACGAGCCTCGCCATTTTCATCTGGATGAAATACCTGCCGCAAAGCCCGATCGGCAAAGCTCTCTCATTATCGCCGAAAATCGCCAAAAAAGATCCAGCAGACACCCCGTGGAAACCAGGAACAACAGGAATCGCGCTCTGCGAGCTTCGCCCCTCCGGAAAAGCACGGATTGAAAACCAGCGCGTCGACGTGATCGCCGAAAACGGAACATGGATTGGGCACAACACCGCGATTGAAATTGTCCGCGTAGAAGGCAACCGTATTTACGTAAAGGAACACCATGTTTACCCTCAAAAAACAAACCGTTAAAACCCTACTTACCCTTGCGCTTTTCGCGCTCCAAGCGCAAGCCATTGAATTCGTTCGAACCGAACAATTCAACACAGAACCGAACAACGTCTTGAGCGAAGAACACTGGATCTCCGCCGAAACCATCACCATCAGCGGCGAAACACTCGACGACCTCTTCACCGTGAGCACCCGTCTCGGTCTGCACGGCAACTTCATGGGCGATGTATGGTCTGGTGGCGACAACATATCCGCCGCCGGCATTTTCAACGACAACCTGCGCCTAATCGGGCGCCTAATACAGATCTCAGGAACACTCAACGGCTCCCTAATTGCGGTAGGCAACACCATAAAAATCGACCCAACAGCAACCATCGAAAAAAGCATCATCTGCCTAGCAGAAACCATCCTCTGCGAAGGAACCATCCACGGCGACACACAAATCATAGCAAAAAAAGTCACACTCAACGGAGCATTTACAGGCGACGTCTCCATAACCGCGCAAGAAGTCATCATCCTCCCAGGCACCCGCATCTCCGGAAACCTCAAATACACCACCCCAAAAGAAATCATCCTCTCCCCAGCCGTCATACTCAACGGAGAACTCACGCGAACATTTGAAGCCGCACCCGCCAAGCACATCTTTAAACCCAACCTAATCGGTCACTACATGCTCGCCCTCGCCACCTTCATCACTGGGCTCGTCTTCCTAGGTCTCTTCCCACGCTATTCCGGCGGATCGTTCCATGCACTAAACACATCACGAGGAACCTGCCTGCTGATCGGCTGCGCAGCCCTATTCATGCTACCCATCACCGCAACAATTCTTCTCTTCACCCTCATCGCAACACCGCTCAGCATCCTTCTCTTCCTCTTCTACTTCATACTACTCTACCTCAGCAAAATCATCGTCGCACTCGTGCTCGGCTCAGCCATTTTACGTCGAACAGAATTCAACAAACAAAAAGTCGCCGCACCGCTCGCGCTCGGGCTACTCACCATCTACACACTCACAGCATTCGTCGCCGCAAGCCTCCCAATCAACATCCTAACCCTCATCATCGGCCTCGGCGCACTCCTGCTCGCACTTTTCAAAAACCCAGACCCAACAACACAAACAAACTCACAAACAACTTCGTAGACAACCGCCGGAAACACTCGTCTCCGAAACAAACAACAAACCAACCAACCAAGGAAAACCACATGCCACTACTACTCGGAATATTTCTACTCATCGTAATCTTTGTATTCGCAGCCATCATTCTCTCCGTACTCGCAGCCTGGGTACAAGCCTGGGGCTCTGGAGCACCGATTGCACTCTACAAACTAATCGGAATGAAAATCCTCCGAAAAGTCCCCGTCATGCTCATTACCCGATCAAGAATTCAAGCCATGCAAGCCGGCATCGACATCAGTACAGACCTGCTCGAAGCCCACTACCTCGCACGCGGAAACGTCATGAACGTCGTACAAGCACTCATAGCCGCTGACAAAGCCGAAATCGAACTCCAATTCAACCAAGCCGCAGCAATCGACCTCGCCGGCCGCGACATCCTCGACGCAGTAGCCACCAGCGTAAACCCAAAAGTCATCGACTGCCCCAACCCCGACAAAGGCAGCGCATTCCTCGACGCCGTAGCCAAAGACGGAATCCGCCTACTCATCAAAGCACGCGTCACCGTCCGCACCAACCTCGAACAGCTCGTCGGCGGAGCCACCGAAGACACCATCATCGCCCGCGTCGGACAAGGAATCGTCAGCGCCGTAGGCTCCATGGACTCCTACAAAAACGTCCTCGAAAACCCAGACCACATTTCACAAAAAGTGCTCGAAAGCGGACTCGATGCGCAAACCGCATTCGAAATCGTCTCCATCGACATCGCCGACGTCAGCGTCGCTGGGACCGCCAACACCGCCAACGTCGGAGCACAGCTCGAAACCGAACGCGCCGAAGCCGACAAAAAAATGCGTCAAGCCGAAGCCGAAGGGCGCCGCGCCATGGCGATTGCCCAGGAGCAAGAAATGCGAGCACGCGTACAAGAGATGCAAGCGAAAGTAATTGAAGCACAAGCCGAGGTTCCGAAAGCCATCTCCCAAGCCTTCCGGGACGGCAACCTCGGCATCATGGACTTCTACAAAATGCAGAACGTCATGGCCGACACCTCCATGCGCGAAAACCTCGCAGGCGGCGAAGAATCTGGGAAAGAAGAGTAACGACCTAACCTCAAACAACAAACCACACAATGAACACAACACAAGCAGGAGCTGAAGAATTCATTTGGATCGTTGTCGGCATCTTCTGGGTAATTGCCCAGATCGCCGGCGGCGCACTCAAAAAGAAAACACCAGCGGAACTCCCCGGCACCGACGCAAACAGAGAGCCCAAAGAGCATCCGCGTGCGGATCTCATACGTAAGGGCGAGGTCAATCTCGCCCAGATCCATCGTGCCCAGCCCCATCGCACCCCAGCCGCAGACATCCGCCCGACGATCAAACCACCCTCCATAAACTCATACTTCCAATGCTTGGAAAACCCAGCAAAAAACAACCCAACCCTTGAAAAAACCATCAAACCGTTAAACAAAAGCACGCTCCGCCGCGCCATGCTCAGTCACATCATCCTATCTCCCCCCAAAGCACTCGAAGGACTAAAACCGGTATAAACCTCCTCTGAGCAGGAACATAAAACAAAAAAAAGGTTGTCATACAGAAAAACTATGCGAGGATACACCCCTCTCAAAAGGGGGGTGACTGGTTTCGACGGTTAAGTTGAAGCGGAAGTCGCGTGTCGAGGTTGGCCTCCAGGCCTCGTAAAAAGGAGCCCAAACACATAAATGCTGACGAAAGTTACGCACTCGCTGCCTAAATAAAGGCGCGACGTCTTTACCCTGACGCCTGTTAGGGGCTAAAGGCGACGACAACAGGCTGGTGTCAAGATCGGGAATCCGGGTGGCGACGCGAGAAAATAACAGGATTATAGCGACCAATGTGGCCTTGTTGACCGGCAGCTGCGGGGGCGAATCCTTATAGGTTGACTACACACGTAGAAGCTGTCGTGACTCTTAGTCGGACGGGGGTTCGATTCCCCCCACCTCCACCATTTTTTGAAGATTTTTCAGGGTGGTAAGTGGTTGCAAATCAAGTATTTTCATCAACTTGAAAAAGCATCATTTGCGAAAAAACGCCCAATCATGACGATGAAAGATAGTCTATACAAACTGAGTTATACAGCCGGGGCGCTTATGTTAAGCGAATCCGCTGTTGCTGTAGATGCGTATGCAGAATCCGGTAGCTGGCCCGAGGCTAAGCAATTATTGGTTGCTGAGAATCGTCTGCAGTTGAGAATGAATTCAAGTGCGACTCGTGTTACCCGCGAAATCATCAATCGCCTCAAAAATCTGACCGAACCCCAGCTGGCTCTTTTCCGGCAAGAAACACGGAATAATCAAATCAATCTTGTGTGGCTTGCCATTTGTAAGCAATACCGATTCATCTCTGAATTTGCCGTTGAGGTGGTGCGAGAGAAACTCCTCAAAATGGACTACCTGTTGGCACGGAACGATTATGAAACCTTCTTCAACAACAAGGCTGAGTGGGCGCCTGAGCTGGATGAATTGAAAGAGTCCACAAGGCACCGTGCACGTCAAATCCTTTTCAAAATGCTGCGCGACGCCGAAATCATTAACGATAGCAATATGATCATGGGAGCTATGCTCTCTCCCGAATTTATCGAGCAGGTCAAAGCCGACCCGCATGCAACCTTGGCCATTTTCCCCGTACCGGAATCGTTTTCATGAGGAGTTCAGATGGAGTATAATTTATTAGATAAGAGCCTGCAGGAGCGCTATGAACACCTGCTTCAGGTCATTTCTTCTGAACGCTTCCTGAAAATGGAAAGCCTGAATGGGGAAATCCCCTTCTTTATCTGTCCTTTTCAGGATCGATCCGAATATACGGAAATTAGCGCTATTCAAACCCGGCTTGGCAACCGACTGGAACAATATGGAATACGAGTGCTGCAGATCAACTTGTTCGATCTCACGATTGACCTACTGAAACAACGGGGCCGTTACGAGTCATTGATCCACCGAGAAACCGCGCTTTCCAAAGACAAACTGCTGGAATTCTTCCAAAGCATCATTGATCCGCAGGAGCACTTGGTACCCGCAATCGCTGATAAAATGGCGGAGGCCGAGTTCGATGTCATGTTTGTGAGCGGCGTTGGCGAGGTTTATCCCTACATCCGCTCACACAATGTTTTAAATAATCTGCAGAGCACGGCAAAGGACAAACCAACCGTCCTGTTCTTCCCCGGGGAATATCGGTTTTCGTTGGAAAACGGAGCCTCTCTCGATCTTTTTGGCCGCCTGCACGACGATAAATACTACCGCGCATTCAACATCTACCAATGTGAAATTTGAGGAACTATAAATGAATCTGACAACTATTTTCAAAAAGCCTGTAGATCGTCCCATAGAAGGCGTGATTAAAGCCGATGATCTGGCCAGCCTCCGGCTGGAAGTTGAAGAATATGTTTTGACGAATGAGGTCGAAAAGCGGCTCGAAAATTTTCTGGACGCCTATAACAACTATGAAGGAGCCAACGGGGTTTGGATCTCTGGTTTTTTTGGCTCCGGCAAATCACACTTGCTAAAAATGCTGGCGCTCCTGCTTGAAAATCGATCCGTTGACGGCATCAAAGTGCTCGATGCATTCATTCCCAAGTGCCAACATAATGAAATCTTAACGGCTGATTTGAAAAAATCCTGCGGGATACCATCCAAGAGCATCCTGTTCAATATCGACCAGAAAGCGGCGATCATTTCAAAAAAGGATGTCGATGCCCTACTCGCGGTCTTCGTTAAAGTTTTTGATGAGATGTGTGGCTACTACGGAAAACAAGCGTACATCGCCCAGTTTGAGCGTGATTTGGACCGCCGCGATCTCTACGAAACATTCAAAGAGAAGTATGCGGCTAAATCAGGTATTTCTTGGAGCCAAGGACGGGAAGAAATTCTTTTTGAAGCGGATAACATTGCTTCGGCCTATTCAGAAGCAACGGGCGCGACTTTGGGGTCTGGTCAATCCATCCTTGATAAATATCGATCTGATTACGCTCTGTCCATTGAAGATTTTGCGGAGCAAATCAATGCATACATCGAGCAACAGGAACCCCATTTTCGATTGAACTTCTTCGTTGACGAAGTCGGTCAATATATTGCGGAAAACACGAAACTAATGACCAACCTCCAAACCGTAGCAGAAAGCTTGGCTACCAAATGCAGAGGACGTGCGTGGGTGGTTGTAACCGCTCAGGAAGATATGAATACCGTGGTTGGGGAGATGGGAAAACAACAGAGCAATGACTTTTCTAAAATTCAAGCCCGCTTTTCCAACCGCCTAAAACTGACCTCTCAGGACGTGGCCGAAGTCATCCAGAAACGCCTGCTCATGAAAAATGAACAAGGCGTCGAGCTGCTTTCCGGTCTGTATCACCAGCAACAGAGCAATTTCAAAACTCTTTTTGATTTTACGGACGGCTCTCAGAGCTATAAAAACTTTAAAAATCGGGATCACTTCATCCAGGCCTACCCCTTCATTCCGTTCCAGTTTACGCTTTTCCAAGCCTCCATTCAGAGTCTTTCATCGCATAACGCATTTGAAGGGCAGCATAGCTCGGTGGGAGAGCGATCCATGTTGGGCGTGTTCCAGCAGGTGGTGGTTCATATTGCCGGTCATAAACTCGGGCAACTCGCCACCTTTGATCTTATGTTCGAGGGCATCCGCACCGCGCTGAAAGCCAATACGCAACGCGCCGTTCTTACCGCCGAGAAAAACGTAGATAACGCCTTTGCCATTCAACTGCTGAAGGCTCTTTTTCTGGTTAAATATGTAAAAGGCTTCAAGGCGACCCTTCGCAACCTGTGTGTATTGATGCTGGATGGCTTTGATCAAAATCTCGGAGATCTAAAGCAAGAGGTCGAACAAGCCCTGAACCTGCTGGAACAGCAAACCTATATTCAGCGAAATGGCGATGCCTACGAATTCCTCACCGACGAGGAAAAGGACGTTGAAGAAGAGATCAAGCAGACCGATATCGAAAACAGTGATGTTGCCGCCGAACTTGCCAAAATCATCTTCGATCAGATTTTACGAAACCGAAAGATCCGCTACGACGAAAACGGGCAGGACTATGCCTTCTCCCGCAAACTGGATGATCGCTTTGTAGGGCGGGAATATGAGCTTTCCATCCATGTCGTCAGTCCCTTTCACGAACATTCAGGCCGAGAAGACCTCATTCGTTCGCACGCATTAGGCAAACCGGAACTGACCGTTCTAATGCAGCCCGACTCCAGGATATACACCGATTTGGTGATGTATAAGAAAACGGAAAAATATGTACGGCATAACCAAGGCTCGGCACAGCAGGAGTCGATCGGCCGAATCCTCGCGGAAAAGGCCAATCAGAACCGTCGTCGGATGGAAGAGCTGAAAGAGCGCACCACATCGCAGGTCGGAAAATCAACCATCTTGGTCTCGGGCGATCTATTGGAGCTTAATGGAGAGGATGCGGTGACGAAAGTGACCCAAGGCTTCCATGAATTGATTGCCCGCGTATATCCCAACATGCGGATGCTGCGGAAAACGAACTATAAAGAACAGGATGTCAGCCAAACCCTGAATGAATCCGGAGAAACACTATTCGGCAACGATGCCATCTCAATGAGCGAGCCTGAGCAGGAAATGCTGGCTTTCATCAACTCCAATAACCAGTCCGGCGTCCGCACCACGCTCAGGTTGCTGGTGAAGCAATTCGAGAAGAAACCCTACGGCTGGCACGTCGGAGCCATCCTCTGCATCCTTGCCAAGCTTTGTGCTCGGTCCAAAGTAGAGGCTCGGCAGGACGGCAAACCGCTCGAAGATCAGGCTCTCGTCTCGGCCATCCGGAACACCGCACAGCACGCCAATCTCGTTCTGTTGCCGCAGGTGGATTTCAGCAACGCTCAGATCCGAGCCTTGCAGGAGTTCTTTGAAGATTTTTTTGATACCAAAACCAGCACCAAAGAACCCAAAGCACTGGGGAATGAAGTGGCCGCCGCGATTGAAAATAAAACCAGAGAACTGGAAAAGCTCACGGCACAGACTGCGCAATATCCATTCTTGTCGGAGCTGGTACCCGCCGTGGAAACCCTCCAATTGGTTACGAATAAAAGCTATACGTTCTATCTGACTGATTTCATGAGCCGGGAAGATGAGCTGTTGGATCTCAAGGAACGCGTTATCGATCCATTGGTCCGTTTCATGAACGGAAGCACCAAGTCCATCTATGATGAAACCCGCACCTTCCTCTCCGCAGAAGAAGCAAACTTTTCCTATCTCTCCGTCGATCAGACACAGGAACTGATGGTACTCATGGAAAGCGGTGAAATCTATCGAACCGGAACCATCCAGCAGATTAAAACCATCCGGGACTCGCTGACCGACGATCTTAAAATCAAGCTGGTTCAGGTCAAAAACAGCGCAGAAGAGAAAGTGAACGAGCTGCAGTTGCGCATTGCCAACATGGATGAGTTTGCTCAGTTGGACGACACCCAGCGCGGGCAGATCGAGCACGGCTTTGACGAAATCATGAGCCGCATCACCCGTCAAACGGTGATTGCCGTTGTAAACGACACGCTACGCCAGTTTGAAGACAACACGTATCCAGTCCTAATCGATAAGGTCATGCTCTGGAGTCAGCCCAAGCCGGAACCCGTGCCGACAGATAACTCTGCGGATGACGAATCAGGAACCGCAAAAACGCCAGACAAGCCCGCTCCGAAGCCACCTGCCGAGGTGGTCTCCATGCGGAACATACAGGTGAACTATAAGAAACCATTGCTCAACAACGAGCAGGATGTGGAAGCCTACGTCAACGCCTTGAAAGACGCGCTGAATACGGAGTTGGTTGCAGGAAAGCGAATTCGAATTTAAGGAGATCAGAGAGATGAAAATATCAATTGAGAAACTTGGAGCATTAAAGCAGGCCGAATTCACCCTCGGTGATTTAACGATTATCTGTGGCGAAAATAATACCGGAAAAACGTATGCGACTCACGCAACGTATGGTTTTTTGGATTATCTGAGGTCGAACGCAGAGTTTCCTGTTGAACGAGACGATATTGATCGCCTGTTCACAGAGGGTTCGGTTGATATTGACCTCACTCCTTATATCGATAAATTGCAAAATCACCTAGATCGAGCGGCGAAAAATTATTCAAAAATCATGCATCGAGTGTTCGCGGGGAACGAGACTCTATTTAATGATTCGACTTTATATTTCAACCTCGTAGAGGGGCGCGAAATCCAAACAGCAGCCGTCCAAATGCGGGTCGGTTCAGCCGAAAGAAGTGTGCTGAACATACAAGGGACTGAGGGAGGCAAAAAAATCTCTGTGAGTCTAATTGTTGATCGTGATGGGGATGAAACCCCTCATCGTGACCTCGTTGAGAACATGATAAGTAACGGGATTGGACTCGCCTTATTAGGTAAATTAATCCCCAAGCCTTTTTTGGCCAGCGCAGAGCGTACGGGGGCGGCCATTTTCCAAAAGGAACTGGATTTCACGAAGAACCGTTTGGTGGAGATGTTGGGCGATAAAACAACAAAACTGCACCCGTTTCAGTTCTTGAGCAAATTCAGTGGAGAGTATCCCATTGCGGTACGAAAAAATGTTGATTTCATCCGTGAACTGCCCTCGATAACCAACAAGGAAAGTTTTATTGCGAAAGAGCACCCCGCCATTCTGGAGTCCTTTAAGGATATCATCGGCGGTGAATACAAAGTCAGCAAAGATGGCGAAATTCAATATATTCCTAACGGCAACAAGCGAGCCCGTCTATCGTTGGTAGAAAGCTCCAGTGCGGTTCGTTCACTGTTGGATATCGGGTTCTACCTTCGCCACAATGCCTCAAAAGGTGACTTGCTCATGATTGATGAGCCCGAACTAAATCTCCACCCCGAAAATCAACGGCGCGTGGCTCGCCTTCTTGCCCGTTTGGTGAATATTGGCATCAAAGTATTTATCACTACCCACAGTGATTACATCATCAAAGAGCTGAACACACTGCTGATGCTCAATCATGGCGGCGACCGGCTCAAGGCCTTCGCGGAACAGGAAGCCTATCTGGAATCGGAATTACTGGATACTGAACGGGTGCGTGCCTATATCGCAGAAGCGGCATCAATTTTGTTGAAAGGAAAAACGCGAAAGTCAACATGCCAAACACTGGTCCCGGCTGAAATCGATGACCGATTCGGCATCGAGGCTCGTAGCTTTGACCAAACGATTGAGGATATGAATCGTATCCAGGACGAAATCATTTGGGGAGGCGATGAATAATGGATGACAGTCAAATCCTTTTAGAATTACTCCACGAAGATGCCTTGATCGAGCATGGCGACGATTATGGAAGGCCCTTCGTTAAACTGGCCGAGCCGGATGTCCTGGGATCAGTTGCTGTTGTGCGGAACATTCCCGAGGACGCGGTCGTCATCAAGACGGATCAGTTTCCAGCTCCTTTACAGTTTTTTAAAGGAAGCAAAAACGAAAACAAACGCGCAGATTTCATGATTATCAGCCCGTCTAAAAAGGTGGTGCTCTACATTGAACTCAAAGCCGGAAAGAAGGAGTCGAGCTTTGTTGAAAAGCAGCTAAAAGGTGCGGCCTGTGTCTTTGCATACTGCAAAGAGGTTGGGCAGCGCTTTTGGGGACGCTGTGAGTTCCTCGAAGGATACGAACATCGGTTTGTAGGCATTGTGAACACGAGCATTGACCTGCAACCATCGAGACAGCAGAAGAATCAAGGTGCAGTGCATGACACCCCTCAAAATTTTCTAAAACTGTCATCTCCCAACCACCTTCAATTTAGAAAACTGGCGGCGTTATGAATTCATTAACAACACAACGAAAAAGCCCCCCTTGGGACTCTGTAAATAGTGTTTTCGCCCATTTGCGCACCTCCGGATCGGGGAAAAGCGAACCACTAAATAAGGGCTGCATGGTTTTTTGCACCACAAGATGTAGTGGTCTCGGTGTTTTCGCCCATTTGCGCAGAGGCAGTTGTTAGTGACTAGTGACCAGTGGCTAGTACGTGAGGAAAAATAATGAGCGTGAAATGTTACAAGAATTTGATCGTTTGGCAAAAGGCCATGGATCTGGTGGAGTTGGTTTACCAAGCGACGCAATCCTTTCCAAAAGAAGAGCTGTACGGATTGACTAATCAGGTGCGACGGGCGGCGGTCTCGGTGCCGTCAAACATTGCGGAAGGACAAGCTCGGAAATCGACGGCAGAATTCAAACAGTTTCTCTCCATTGCGCGAGGGTCATTAGCAGAGGTGGAAACTCAATTGCTAATTGCTCAACGGCTTCGTTACCTCACTCAGGAACAATTGGATTTAATCATGGCGACGCATGAGGAAGTAAGCAAAATGCTTCCCGCACTAATGGCAAAACTAGCCATTAATCACTAGGAACTAATTTTATGGAAACAGCACAACTTAAGAAAATGGCACAGGGCGCTCGGCGCTACCTGGTTGAACAAATCGGCTATAAACTGAATCAGATTCTGACGACCGATAGCGGTGAATATCGCGACAGCCGGGTCGTTAAGGATTTGATGGCTGAAGTGCGCCAGCATGGCGACGAGCAGGTGATTGAGCGCGTGGCCTACATCTGGTTCAACCGTTTTTGTGCACTGCGCTTTATGGATGCCAATGGCTACAACCGCACGGCGGTGGTCAGCCCGACCGAAGGCTTCACCTTGCCGGAGCTGCTACAGGAGGCGAAACAGGGGCACATTGACGATGCCTTGGCCGATCAGCTGGACCGCGCCAAGCTCAGCGCTTTGTTGGCCGACGCCAAGCAGGATGAGGCCTATCAAATGCTGTTGGTGGCAGCCTGCAATCAGCTCAGTCAACAGATACCGTATCTCTTTGAAAAAATCTCCGACTACACCGAGCTGTTGATGCCCGCCGACCTGCTATCGGAGAAATCAATCCTCAGTCGGATCCGTGACGCGATGACCCCAGAGCTCTGCGGAGCTCGGGAAGTGGCCAGTGGCCAGTTTCCAGTGACCAGTGAAGACGAGACTAGCCACTCACCACTAGCCACTAGCCACTCCAACGACGCCTCCGGCGGCGTTGAGATCATCGGCTGGCTCTATCAGTTTTACATCTCCGAGAAAAAGGATGAGGTGTTTGCGGGGCTGAAGAAAAACCAAAAGATTGTCCCTGAAAACATTCCCGCCGCCACGCAGCTCTTTACACCCAACTGGATCGTGCGTTATCTGGTCGAAAATTCCCTCGGTCGCCTCTGGATGCTGAACCATCCAAACTCCAGGCTACGGGAACGCATGGAGTATTACATTGAACCACAGAATACACGGAATACACAGAACGACGGAGATTCCGTGTCTTCAGTGTCTTCCGTGGTTGAAGAAAATTTCCTGAAAGTAAGTTCACCCGAAGAGCTGAAGGTGTGCGACCCGGCGTGTGGGTCGGGTCATATGCTCACTTATGCCTTTGACCTGCTCTATGCCATTTATGAAGAAGAAGGTTATGACGCGCCGGAGATTCCCGGACTGATTCTGAAAAACAACCTATTCGGCGTGGAACTCGACGAACGCGCTGGGGAGCTGGCCGCCTTTGCGCTGACCATGAAAGCTCGTGCCAAATATCGTCGCTTTTTCCGCAAGCCGATCCAGCCCAATATTTGCGTGTTGGAAAAGGTCACCTTCGAAGAGGGTGAGCTGAAGGAATACATGGATTATGTTGGACACGATCTTTTTACCACACCATTACAGCGCACACTTCATCAGTTTGAGGAAGCGGACAACTTTGGATCACTAATCCAGCCAGATGTTACTGATGTAGCTGAAATGCTTGAAATTTTAAACAAGTATGATTTTCGAAGTGATTGGATTTATAAATCAGCTCACAACAAAGTTCTCCAAGCTTTGGAAATGACCGATTATCTCAGCCCTAAATACCATGTCGTCGTCGCCAATCCTCCTTACATGGGAAGCAAGGGAATGAATCCGCAATTGGCCAAGTGGCTGAAAGAGAATTATCCGGATGTGAAGTCCGACTTGTTTGCAGCGTTTGTGGTTCGAAATACTCGCTTAACCCTGCCTGAAGGTCAGTTAGGATTTATGACTCCCTTTGTCTGGATGTTCATTTCATCCTACGAAAAACTTCGTAGCTTCTTGATCAACGAGAAAACGATAACCTCTTTAGTGCAACTAGAGTATTCTGGCTTTGATGGAGCAACGGTTCCTATTTGTACCTTTACGGTAGAAAATGGTTACCATCCCGATTTTAAAGGGGGGTATGTCCGGCTATCGGATTTTAAGGGAGCGGCACTGCAAGGACCTAAATGCATTGAAATTATTCAAGCAGCAAGAAGGGCAGGGAAATGAGCCTATTTATTGAAGAGCTGATTCAACGCCCCGAGGGGAAGACGCTGGAGTTTAAGCGGGATCTTTCCTCGCCGAAACCCTTGCTCAAAACACTGGTGGCATTTACCAACACGGCGGGCGGACGCTTAATCATCGGCGTAACGGACGACAAGCAGGTGTTGGGCGTAGAATACCCTTTGGACGAAGAGGAAAAACTGAGCAACTTGATTGCCGACTCCATTTCGCCCCGACTGGTGCCCAATATTGAACTAATTACCGTCCACGACAAAACCCTGCTGGTGGTGGAGGTTTTTCTGAGCAACTCCCGACCCCATTGGCTCAACCGCGAGGGAGCCGAACAGGGTGTTTATGTGCGCCTCGGATCCAGCAATCGTCAGGCCGACCAAGCCCTGATTGCCGAACTCCACCGCTCCGTCGAAGGCGTGGCCTTTGACGAAATGCCGATGCCCGAACTCTCCATCGACGATCTCAACCTAGACGCGGCACAAAAGGAGTTTGATGGCGTTCGTAATTTAAACGAACCAACCTTGCAGACCCTAAAGCTACTCGTTCCCCACCAAGGGCGGCTTGTTCCTTCCAAAGGCGGTATCCTGTTGTTTGGCAAGCAGCGTACGCTGCACTTTTCCGATGCTTGGATCCAGTGTGGTCGCTTCTTTGGTACCACCAAACTCGACATTTTCGACCAGATTGAAATCGAACACCCCTTGCCCCAGGCAGTGGATGAAGCGATGCTTTTTCTGAAAAAACATGCCTTCCGTACTGCCGATCTTTCCGAAGTGCGCCGTAAGGATATTTGGAGCATTCCGCTGGGCATTCTCCGTGAAGTCATCGTCAACGCCCTGGTGCATAGCGACTATTCCCAACGCGGCGCTCCCATCCGTATCGTTTTTCTTGATGACCGCATCGAAGTCGAAAGCATGGGCATTTTATTGCCCGGTCTAACCATCGACGAAATAAAGCGCGGCACCTCCCGCATCCGCAACCATGTGATTGTCCGCGTATTCCGCGAGCTTAACCTGATCGAGCAATGGGGCACCGGCGTGCGCCGTATCTTCGAAGAAGCCCAAGCCGAAGGCCTCCCTGAACCCAAGATCGAAGAGGTCGGCATGCGCGTGCGCTTCACCGTCTTTTTGAAAAACCCGCAACCCGTCAATGAAGACAGAAAGTGGGATAAAGAGAGTGGACAGTGGATCGTGGATCGTGGGAAGTCAGGGGCCCAGTCGAATGCACGGCCAGAGTCACGGCTAGACTCACCGACCCACTCGGGGGCCCAGACAAGGGCCCAGTCAAGGGCCCAGTCAAGGGCCCAGTCTGAGATTGTTTTATCTGCCTTATCCGAGGGAGCATTATCCGCATCGGAACTGATGGAAGTGCTCGGGCTTGAATCCAAAACGGGGGCATTTAAGCGCACGACAAAAGAGCTACTTGAAAAAGAGCTGATTGAATACACCCTCCCCGAAAAACCCAACAGCCGCCTCCAAAAATACCGCCTCACCGAAAAGGGGAAGGAGTGTCCGCATGGGTAAGTATAGTGCCAGCACTAAGATAGCTCTGACCATGAAAGATATGGGGATGGCGTATCGGAAGGCAAAAGTTGATCTCTATTATTCGAGCACCCCTGATTTGCTCGCTATCTTGGAATATGAAAAGAATCTATCGGAAAATTTAGAGGCTCTTCGGTCTAAGATACAACATGGGGATGACTCTTTTTTTTCAAGCCCAGAATTTTTAGGGGGATGGACGGTTGAACCTAAAGCCATTTTAGGCGGCGAATCTAAAAATGGGTTCATTCATTCCGATCCGAAAAAACAGTGGGAAACATCAAAAGATCAAGAAGAAAAACACACGGCCGAGTTTCGTTTAATGGCATCGCCCAGTATTGATTTTGTTGTTCTTTCCACTCTTTGGATGATGAAGGTTGGAAAAAAATATGAGGCAAAACTGCACGAAAGTGCTTATGGAAATCGGTTAAGGAGAAAAAAGAATGGTCAAATAAACCCTTTTTCCCTCGGATCATTTCAACCTTATATTTTCCCTTATCGTCAATGGCGAGATAGAAGTATTCGTGCAATGGAGCAGGCTCTTGAAGAGGATAAGCGCTTTGCCCTCAAATTAAAAACACGAGGCATCTCACTTATCTGCGGAGTTGAATATTTGCACCGAGGACAAAAGCGGGTGAGCAATCAAATTTGGTCTGCACTAACGCATGATGGTCTAGGGTTTTCTTCGTTCATTATTTATCAACAGGATAAACAGCATCCTGCACTCTGCGAAGAACGGACACTTAAGCAAATTGCTGGTCTCTCCTTAAAACCAGTACCTTCTCAAAAATGGACCACTCCCCCCGTAATCTGTCACGGCGGCTTCTATTTTTCTCTGCTAATTTGTAGTGAACTAACAAACATTGCTTATCGCACGGCATTGCGTGGTAAAATTGATGCACTGTTTATTTCCGAATGGAACCGAGATACTCAAAGTTTTAACTCCCTTGTAGAATCAGCCGCCCTCGATATTCATGCCTATATTATTCAGTGTAACGACCGCGTTTATGGAGATAGTCGAATTCGTGCGCCCTATAAAAATCCGTGGGAACGGGATATGATTCGTCTGAAGGGTGGTCTTAACGATTATTTTGTAGTAGGGAAATTGGACATCCACTCACTGCGAGCATTTCAAAGTACCCACCGCTCTCCAAGCACCCCCTTTAAACCCGTACCCGATGGCTTTAAAATTAGCCACGAACGAAAAGAACTTCCGTCTGGAGATTAATGATGAACCAAGAAAATAAAGTGAACAGTGAACAGTGTGAAGTGGATAGCGTGAAGCGTGAAGTGGACAGCAAAAAGCCCGAAGACTATTTCTTCCGAGCCTCCGCCGCCGACTTCAAAAAAATCCCCGGCAGCCCTATTGCTTATTGGGCTTCTGAAGAGATTATTACCGCATTCCAAGATGGTATATCGTTAACAAATATTTCCATTCCGCGCCAGGGGTTAGCCACAATGGATAACAATCGATTTACTCGGGTATGGCATGAGGTATCTCTGTTGAATTCATCGATATTGTTGAACAATAAAAACTGCCAATGGCATCCGTATAACAAAGGCGGAGATTATAGAAAGTGGTATGGAAACCAAGAGTTTGTTGTAAATTGGGGCAATAATGGTAAAGCCATAAAGCAGTTAGCTATTAGCCGCTACGGTAGCGCTTCAAAACGTGTCGTGAATGAAAATCTTTATTTTCAGCCCAGCATTACATGGGGGAAAATTAGCAGTAGCAAACCATCATTTAGACTTCAGCCTGAAGGAGCCATCTTTGATGTCGCGGGCATGTCACTTTTTCCTAAAAAGGATGACTTCTACTCACTGCTGCCTCTCCTCAATTCAAAATTAGTTTTGCGTATTCTTGAGCTATTATCTCCGACTTTGAATTTCGAGGCAGGTCAAATAGGTTCGATACCAGTGATTTTATCAGGGAAGACTCAAGTCTTACTTCTTGATCAGCTTATTGCGTTAGAAAAGTCCGACTGGGACTCCTACGAAACCTCATGGAATTTCAGGAGCCTGCCGCTGTTGCAACCAGCTGAAACTTTCCAAACCTTGGAACAAAACCTTCCAAACATCGGAAACCTTGGTGAAAAAGTTCCAGACCTTGGAACAAATGCTTCCAACCATTGGAAAAAAGATGAGTGCAGGCAGTGCCTGCTCCAGACCTTGGAAAAAACATACGCCGAACTTTCCAACCATTGGAAAAGCATGACACTGGAAATGCAGCGGTTAGAGGAGGAAAACAACCGCATTTTCATCGATGCCTATGGCCTGCAGGATGAACTGACGCCCGAAGTGCCTCTAAAAGAAATCACGCTGACCTGCAACCCACACTACCGTTACAAGGGCGATAAAACCGAGGCGGCGCTAGAAGCCTTACAGCAGCAGGACACGATGAAGGAGTTTATTTCCTATGCGGTTGGCTGCATGTTCGGGCGCTACAGCCTCGATAAACCGGGTCTCATTCTCGCTAATGCGGGCGAAACGCTGGAAGATTATCTCCAGCAGATACCGGATCCATCGTTCATGCCGGACGATGACAACGTGGTTCCGCTGATGGATGTGGATTGGTTTGAGGACGATATTGCTGAGCGCTTTAAAACCTTCCTGAAGATGACATTCGGCGAGGAAAACTATGATGAAAATCTGACCTTTATTGAAGAGGCGCTGGGCTACAAACCGACCGGCAAGCGCAAGCCGCTCTCAATCCGTGACTATTTCCTGAAATCGTTCTATACCGATCACATCAAGACCTACAAAAAACGCCCGATCTACTGGATGTTCAGTTCCAAGAAAGGGACGTTTAACGCATTGGTCTACCTGCACCGCTATCGCCCGGAAACCATTAACGATCTGCTGAATGAATATGTGCGCGAATTTGGCAAAAAACTGACGGCGCATCGCGACAACAAGATGCAGGAATCGATCACTGCCGAGGGCCGTACAAAGGTCGCGCTCGAAAAAGAGATCACCAAACTCAACAAACAGATCGAAGAGCTGAATGAATATGAACGCGACCTGTTTACATTCGCCTCCCAGCCCGCCGAGGCGCTGGTCCTAGATCTCGATGACGGCGTGAAGGTAAACTACAAACGCTTCAGCCCGGTGCTGAAAAAAGTGACGGGGCTGAGTTAGTTATTAGTGGCTAGTCGTTAGTGATTAGCGGAATTTAAGATGAAAGAAAAACCACAGATGAACGCAGGTGAACTTGGATCAGAAGAGGCCAAAGGTCAATTTTTAGTCTATCAGGCGGAAGACGGCCAGTTGAAGCTGGATGTCCGCTTTGAGGGAGAGACGGTTTGGCTATCACAAAAGCTGATGGCCGAGCTTTTCCAAAAGGATGTCCGCACTATAAATGAGCATATCCAAAACATTTATGATGAATGTGAATTGGACCCAACGCCAACTATCCGGAAATTCCGGATAGTTCGAATGGAAGGTAAACGGCAGGTCGCCCGGATGGTGGATTTCTACAATCTGGACATGATTATTTCTGTTGGATATCGGGTTAAAAGTCATGTTGCGACGCGCTTTAGAATCTGGGCAACCCAGCAACTGACTGAGTTTATTCGTAAAGGGTTTTTGTTGGATGACGAACGGCTGAAAAACCCGGATCTGCCGTTTGACTATTTTGAAGAGCTGGAACGCCGTATTCAGGACATTCGGACGTCTGAGCGTCGTTTCTATCAGAAAATCACGGATATTTACGCCACCAGCATCGATTACGACCCAACGCAGGATATCAGCCTGACCTTTTTCAAAACGGTGCAAAACAAGATGCACTGGGCGATTACCGGACAGACGGCGGCAGAAATTGTCCTTTCCCGTGCTGATGCTGAAAAACCGAATATGGGACTGACAAATTATCGAGGGGCAAAAGTGCGTAAGCAGGATGTGACGATTGCCAAAAATTATCTTAGTGAGGACGAATTAGCCGCACTAAACAATCTGGTTGAACAATACTTGATCTTTGCACAGGGACAGGCTATGCGCCGGACTCCGATGCATATGAGCGACTGGATTGATAAACTCGACAGTTTTATGACGCTCAATGATAGGGATATCCTGAACCACGTTGGGAAAATCTCCCATGAAATGGCGAAGCAATTGGCTGAAATCGAATACGAAAAGTTCCACTCGCACCGGCTTTCCGACTCCGCAAAAGCCCTCAGTGATTTCGATCAAGCTGTGAATCAAATCGAGTGTTCAAAGAAAAAAGGAGGGAATCATGAGTAACCCATTTTCGTGTATTTTGTGTTTTTCGTGGTTCAAATCCCGTTCCGTGTACTCCGTGTGTTCCGTGGTTAAATCCGGAGATGTTACCGTATGAATCAGAAAATTTTCCAAACTCTAACAACAATGTTCGACCGCCACCGCCTCGTCTTTTGGTATGACGAGAAGCAGGAGTTGCGGAAGGATTTCCAATCGCTGGAACTCGTGGGAGTCACCCAACTTGAAATCGACAATAATGAATTCGGCATCAAAGTGCGTGTGTTACGCGAGGAGCCGGATCAAAAGTTTCTGCTCTATCATGAGGGCTCACGTCCCGAAGATGAGAAAAACTGGCTATTAGATCTATTTTTAGGACATGTGGAGTTTCGTACAGATCAGTCGGCTTTGTGGCTGGCCGAGCTGGAGCTGGGGTCTGAGTTTGCAGAGTTGTCGCGCGAGCACAGCGGCTTCTTTACCGTGGCGAAACGCCGGGCGCAGTTGAAGGATCGCTCTCCGGGGGATGGATATGATCACCAGCAGCTTCGGTTGACGATGATGGCGATCTGCTGCGGGGTTACTGTCGATGCTCGGGTGGATGCGATCCTCGAGGCGCTTCTCGGCGAATATGCGCAGGAACGCGACAAATTGTTTGTTCTGATTGAACGCGCAAACCTTGACGGATTCCTATTCGAGCAACTCAAGCGGCTGTATGGCTATGAAAATCAAGAGCCGTCCATTGCCGACTTTGCGATTGAGCTGTTTAAATCCTGCTATGCGATGGAGCTGCGTGAAACGGCTAAGTTAAAAGCGGATGCTTTGCTTTTTATGCGCCGTTGGAAGGATAGCATTACCCATCGAGAGGCCTTTGAAACGCTGTCGGAACGATGTGCGGATATCTTGACCATTGAGAATGATCTGACGACGCGGGATCTGAAAGAGCTGCGCGAGGTTGATTTCTTTGAATTGATCGACCGCCGTATTATTTCAGAATTGATGCAGCATGTTCTGCACAAATCGTTAGCCGCCGATCAGGTGGAAACGCTGATCCGCGCCCGCAAGGGTTCGTATTGGCATGGAACCTATCAGCATTTCTACAGCACGCTAGAATATGCGCTGGCCTTCTTTGAAGGGCTGTCTGCGGCGGACCTGCAGGTGGAGAATGTAGAACTCGGCCTGAAAAAATATACAACAACGTGGTTCAGAATCGATCAGCTCTACCGAAAGGTTATTTTCCATTACCGCGAAAGCAAACAGGGTTTATTGCGCCCACTGCTGGAACAGGTGGAAAAAACCTATTCCAATAATTATCTTTTGTTGATGGGCGATGCCTGGCAGCAGAAGATTGAAGCACACACGGGCTGGAGTATTGAGGGCATTCCGCAGCAAACCCGCTTTTTCAGGGATCATGTCTCACCGTTTTTGAATGCGAAGAAAAAGGTGGTGGTCATTATTTCCGATGCGATGCGGTATGAAGTCGGTGAAGAATTCTGGCGCAGGGTTCGCAACGAAAATCGCTATGAGGCCGAACTCAGCTTCCAGCAATCGGCTCTTCCGTCCTATACGCAACTGGGAATGGCTGCGTTGTTGCCGCACAAGGATCTGGCGATTGTGGACAAAGGATTGGTGAAGGCGGACGGCATAAGTTCATCGGGCACCGCAAACCGATCAAAAATTCTAGCCCAAGCCGTTGCCGGTGGAGCCGTCGCGATTAAGGCGGATGATTTTAACGCATTGAGAAAAGAGGACGCACGCGCCCTGACGAAGAATCATGATGTGGTTTATGTTTATCACAACCGGATCGATTACACGGGCGACAAGCGCGAAAGCGAAGAGCGGGTGTTCAATGCGGCGGAAGAGACGCTGGAAGAACTGATGGTGTTGGTCAAGCGTCTGGCCTCAGCGAACGCAACCAACATGCTGATTACTGCCGACCACGGCTTCCTGTATCAAAACAATGAGCTGGATGAGAGCGATTTTGTTGGTAGCGACTCGGCTGATCCGAATGTCTTTTATCACGACCGGCGTTTCCTGCTTGGGTGCAACCTCTCGAACAAAGATTTTGCCGTGCGGTATAGCGCGGAGGACTTGGGATTGACTGGACCGACGGAGGTACAGATTCCGCGTTCGATCAACCGTATGCGCCGCAAAGGAAGCGGAAGCCGGTTTGTACACGGTGGTTCCACTCTGCAGGAGATCGTGGTGCCAGTAATTACGATCAACAAGAAACGTTCGGACGACACTCATTCAGTAGGTGTGGATATTTTGCGGGGATCGACTTCGATTATTACATCGCGACAGTTTTCGGTGGTTCTGTTTCAGGAACAAGCCGCTCAGGGCAAGCAAAAGTCGAGAACCTTGAAGGCTGCCGTTTATTCGGCAACGGGCGATCCAATTTCCGATGAACACGAAATCTGTTTTGAGTCCACCAGCGAGGATGCGCGGGACCGAGAAACATCGATCCGGTTCATTCTAAGCTCGAATGCGGACCGCTTCACGGGGCAAGAGGTAGTTCTGAAGCTGGAAGAACGCGAGGGTCGAACCTCCCATTACAAAGAATACAAGAGCATGCGGTACATCCTGCGGCTGAATGCCGGATTTGGATTTGATTTTTAGGGAGTAGAGATGAACGGTTTAGATAACAAAATAAATACGGAGTTTCCAGGGCTAGTGGTGCGTAAGGATTTGGTAAAAGCCGTTAAAGGAAACGCCATTGTCCCCTCGTATGTACTAGAATATTTATTGGGGCAATATTGTGCCACATCGGATGAGGCCAGCATTCAATCAGGCATTGAGACGGTAAAAGAAATTCTGCGGAAGCATTATGTTCACCGGAATGAGGCGAATCTAATCCGTTCCGAAATCTCGCGCAAGGGTCGCCTGAAGGTGATCGATAAAATCACGGTTAATTTTAATTCCGAAAAAAATGCGCATGAAGCCACTTTTTCGAACCTCGCGATCAAAAAGGTGCTGATTGATGCCGATACCGTTAAAAAGCATCGCAAACTTTTGGTCGGCGGCGTTTGGTGCATTTGTGATGTGGAATACCTTGAGTCTGAAGATAAAGGGGTTTGTCCTTGGGTCATGAATTCCATCAAACCCATCCAGCTTTCGCACTTTGACCATGACCAGTTTGTTACGGCCCGCAGTCATTTTTCGACCGATGAATGGATCGACTTGTTAATCCAGACCATTGGATTTGATCCTGAAAAATTGAGTAAGCGGGCCAAAATGCTGCAACTGGTCCGACTTATTTCCTTCTGCGAACGAAACTACAATGTGATTGAACTAGGGCCGAAAGGAACGGGGAAATCGCACATCTATTCAGAATTCTCACCTCACGGCATTTTGATTTCCGGCGGCGAAGTCACCGTAGCGAAGCTATTCGTGAACAATTCAAGCGGCAAAATCGGCTTGGTGGGCTATTGGGATGTGGTGACCTTCGATGAATTTGCCGGGCAGGAAAAGAAGGTCGATAAGGCACTGGTTGATATCCTAAAAAACTATATGGCCAACAAATCATTCTCTCGCGGTGTCGACACACAAAGCGCCGAGGCTTCTATGTCTTTTGTCGGCAACACGAAACACAACCTGCCGTACATGCTGAAGCATTCAGACCTGTTTGATGAGTTGCCGAATAAATTTAAAGACTCCGCCTTCCTTGACCGCCTGCATTGCTACATCCCTGGCTGGGAGGTCGACATCCTGCGCGGTGAACTCTTCTCCTCGGGCTACGGCTTTGTGGTCGATTATTTGGCAGAGGTGCTGAAAACGTTTCGTAATCACGATTTTTCAAACCGCTATCAGCCATATTTTGAACTCTCATCCGATATTTCCACCCGCGACCGTGATGGTATTCATAAAACCTTCAGCGGACTGATGAAAATCCTCTTTCCGCATGAACAGGTCACTAAAGAAGAAATTGAAGAAGTGCTCCGCTTTTCCATGGAAGGTCGAAAGCGGATTAAAGATCAGTTGATGCGTATCGATGCGACCTATGAACAGGTTCGATTCAGCTATACCGATTTGGAAAAGAGCTGTGAACAGACGGTTAAAACCTTGGAAGAAGAACAGTACCCGCAGCATTATTACAAAAATGCGAGCGGTGAAGATATTCCAGATGAAGAGGATGACGACACGATTCCTGTGCCAGCACCGATAATGACAACGCAGCCGCCAGAACCACCGACCTTAAAACAAAAGCCTCTTCAGCAGAATCTGTGGGTTGATTTAGGCTCTGGAAGATCCCCCAT
>JAOZMR010000086.1 GCA_029934215.1 Pontiellaceae bacterium
TTTTAAGCTGGAATCAAAACTCTAGCCATCGCCCCGACTTGTGGGTAATAGAAAGGCACAGGAAGCCGTAATAATTTTGCCCTGTCACGTCCTGATTTAAAGTGGTCACTTTTCAGTTTTGTTTCTGTCTTCTGTTGAGGCTCCGAAAGGAGCCGTTTCCCGGTAGTTGACCCGTCCGGAGGGCGGGTCAACTCTCCCCCTCCTCCTGAGGAGGGGGGGGAGACTTGCGCTACCCTTTTAAGTTTTACATAAACCTCCTCTGGGGTTTTGTAGCTCAGTGCTAAGTGCGGGCGGCGCGTGTTGTAAAGCATCACCGCCTGGTCGATCGAAGCAATCGCCTATTGCTTTGTACGAAAAGTGATCCCCAGAGCATATTCTTGCTTTAAGATTCCGTTGACTCGCTCGGCCTTCGCATTCTCGTAGCAATGGTTCTCTTCGGTCATGCTGATGCCCAGCCCGTATTCTCGCAGTTTATTCGTGTACGGGTGCGAGCAGTACTGGCAACCCCGATCTGAGTGATGCACGGGAAACAGCCCGTCCACAAGCTCCTTTACAGCCTTTTCCAGCGCGATCAGACAACCTTCTGTTTCCAGTGTATCCCCCGCATGGTAGCCCACGATTTTGCGCGACCAAGCAGGAAAAGAAGGCAAGGCTGAGTCTCATTGTTTCCAATGGTTGGATGCTTTTCAGCTGTTCTGGCTCTTTAGCGTGTATAGTCGCTGGTGGAGCTCGATCAGTTTTTGTTGGGGAGGTGAGATTTTTTCCCATTGATCGGAAAAGGTGAGTCCGTGGAATTTGATTTGACCTGCAACGATTTTTTTTGCGTCGATAAGGGTTTGTTTATCGAAAAATAGGTCGAGCGCTTGGGTGTACCGAACCAGGTTCTCGTCGGATTGTTCAAAGCGTATGAGCTCGTGTATGGCTCGATAGAGGTTCCGCCTTGCGGATGGCAGGAACCCGAAGTGCTGACACCATTCGCACCAGGTTTCGGCTTCCTCGAGGTTTCCGACCGCAAGCGCAAGCATTCCTTTTATCTCTCCAATGCGTAGCGTATGCCAGGTTGTTTCTTCTTCGAATAGTACGCCGATGGCGTCCGAAATGGTTTGTTGGTCGTTTAGCCCGAGCTCGTTGAGGTGGTTCGAAAGGGAGTTGAGTTCGTCGTTCGTCATCTGATTGAGTGTGAGCAGTTGCGGGCGAAGCGAGGCTCCGGTGTTTTTGTTGCTCCAGATCAGATCGTCGGGGGAATATATCTCGGATATGCCTGGCACGATGATGCGGCAGGTGTAGATGCCACAGTTGAGATATTCTGCGCAGTATATCTCGTGCCCAAGTTGGGTGATGATGGTTTTTAGGTGGTGAAATTCCTCGTCGGTGCTCCCTTCGAAATTCCAATCTATCCAGCCAAAGTCTGGCTGATCGCCAAACATTTTCCATGATAGAAGGCCGTCGGAGTCGATGAAGTGACTTTCGATATTTAATTCGTCAGAAACGGTTTCGAGGTCGTGCGAGGGCGCCTGGAAGCGATCCAGTTCGTCGAGCTCGCGTCCCTGTAGAAGCTCGGTGACCGTCCGTTCGAGCGCAACCTCAAATCTGCAACTGGCTCCGAAGGCTGCATAGCAACCGCCGTTTTCTGGGTTCATTAGCAGGACGCAGATGACCGGAAATTTCCCGCCCAATGATGCATCTTTAACCCAAATCGATAAGCCGTGCGCTTTTAGTTCTGTGATGTCTTTTTGTATGCGTGGTGTTCTAGCGAGTGTTTCTTGCGGCACCGTTGGCAGGCAAAGGCCTTGAGAGATCACTTGGTTTTTGACGTATCGCTCTATGATTTCCGCTAGCGCCTGCGCCTTGCACTCGGCGGGTGTGTTTCCGGCTGCCATGCCATTGCTTACGTAGAGGTTTGTGAGGAGGCTTACGGGGAAATAGACTGTTTCTTGACGGTCGATCTGGGTAAATGGTAATGCGCAAATCCCCCGGTTCGAGTCGTCGGTGTTGTTGTCGAGTAAGTGTTCCGGATGTAGTTCGTTGTCTGGGTTGTAGAAGGAGTACAGTGCTGTGTTAAGCAATTCGGTTCCGTCTGGATGATGCGTTGGAAGGGTTATTTGGTCTGTGAATGGAAACCATTTTTCGTTGGGATAAAACACAAAATCCGTGTTTGATGCGTTGTTCCCCAGATAGTAATCAAAGAAGAAAAGGTTGGTTGAAAGGCGCTCGAAAAATTCGTAGAGCGCGCTGGCGTTGCAGGCCAGCTCTGAGCTTCCTTTTCCATTGGTGTAGAGTTGCGGGCATTCGGATGAACGTAAATGCACGGACCAGCAGTTTTTTACTGGATGTTTGCTGGAGACCCATTCGATGGGGAACCCATGTTGATCCAGCAGTGTTAGTGCTTTTTCAAGGGTGTCTTCAAGCGACGAGTCTTTTCCGAGGATATGTGTTTTAAGGCGCATGTTTCCTTTTATATAACAGAACCATTCCCACTGGAAAGAACCGAATTTCAAACCCTAAATGATTCCGTCGTAGATACAATATTTTGGAAACCTTGTTGCCCGCTCGTTGAGTAGCGAGTAGAGTCCGTGGTTTAGTTTTAATCAAAAGAAAGGGTTTATCATGGCACGTTCATACAATTTCAGCGCAGGGCCGGCGATTTTGCCGGAAGAGGTTCTCACCCAGGTTCAGGCGGAGATGTTAGATTTCAATGGAACAGGGATGTCGCTCATGGAGATGAGCCATCGCGGCAAAGAGTATTCCGCGATCCATGCAGAGGCAAAAGCAAATCTCGCAACGCTCCTGAACCTTCCAGAAAATTATAGCATTTTGTTTATGACTGGCGGAGCGAGCACACAGTTCTCGTTGATCCCGATGAATCTGCTTCCCGAGGGAAAGACGGCTGATTATATCACAGCTGGAGCTTGGAGCACGAAAGCGATCAAGGCAGCACAGAAAATCGGCACGATTAACGAGATTGCGAATACGGCGAAAGATATCCCGACCTGTGTGCCGGGAAACGATCTTGCTTTCACGGACGACGCGGCCTACGTACACATCTGCTCGAACGAGACCATTTCAGGTGCACAGGTGAAGGAGTTCCCGAAAACAGAGGTCCCTCTTATTGCGGATATGTCGTCGGACATTTTATCCCGTCCGCTCGATGTATCGCAGTTCGGTATGATCTACGCTGGGGCTCAGAAGAACCTCGCTTGCGCGGGCGTCACACTCGTCATCATCCGCAACGATCTGGCCGAACGTTCGCCCGCAGCGTTGCCAGATCTTTTCCAATACAAGCATGTAATGGAGAACGATTCGCTTTCCAACACCGCTCCGACGTTCCCGATCTATCTCATCGCGCTCGTCACCCGTTGGTTGATCGCCAATGGCGGGCTCGAAGGCATGCAGAAACGCAACGAAGAAAAAGCAAACAAGCTCTATGGCGCGATCGATGCGTCGGATTTTTACAAAGGCACTGCCGTGACGGAATTCCGCTCGCCCATGAACATTACGTTCCGCCTTCCGACCGAGGAGCTCGAAGCGAAGTTTATTGCTGAAGCTGCCGCGAAAAACATGACCAGTCTCAAAGGGCATCGTTCCGTTGGCGGCATCCGTGCCTCCATCTACAATGCGTTCCCCGCCGCGGGAGTTGACGCCCTAGTCGACTTCATGAAAGCATTCGAATCTGCCAACATCGCGTAACCACCCACACTAGGCAACCGGCGGGGGGGAAGGTTTTCCAAGGTTTGGAAAAACCGAACCCCGTCCCGCCTCTCTCTTTACAAAGGAAAAACTCATGCTTGATATTAAATTCATTCGCGAAAACACGGATCTTGTAAAAACCGCACTCCTCAACCGCAACGCGGAAGCGAATGTAGATGAGCTACTCGAAATTGACCTGCAACGTCGCACATCGATTCAAGAAGCAGAAGGTCTCAAAACTGAGCGTAATGTCTCCTCGAAAAATATTGGCGCACTGATGGGGCAAAAAAAATTCACCGAAGCGGAGGCAGCGAAGGAAGCTGTACGGAAAATCGGCGAACGCATTTCTGTGCTGAACGAGCAAATCCGCGAGCTCGACGAAAGGATTCGCGATATTGTTCTTTGTATACCAAACATGCCTGTGGCCACGGTTCCCATTGGAAAAGATGAAACAGACAACCCGGTTCTGCGCGAATGGGGCGAGCTAAAGACATTCGATTTTGAGCCGAAACCACATTGGGATATCTGCGAAAAGCTCAAGCTAGTCGACTTTGAACGCGGCGCAAAAATCACCGGTTCAGGATTTCCTGTTTACACCGGACAAGGCGCGAAACTTCAGCGCGCGCTCATTTCCTGTATGCTCGATTTACACACCGCCGATCACGGCTACACAGAAATCGAGCCGCCGTTTGTCTGCAACGCGGATTCCATGACCGGAACGGGACAGCTCCCCAAGTTTGCCGAAGACATGTATCACATTCCTGGCGACGAGCTTTACCCCGTCCCGACCGCCGAGGTACCGCTCACAAACTTGTATCGCGAAGAGATTATCGACGTAAAGAACCCGATCAAATTGACGGCCTACACACCGTGTTTCCGACGCGAAGCCGGCGCAGCCGGTTCGACAAATCGTGGCCTCCTCCGCTTGCACCAGTTCGATAAAGTGGAAATGGTCAACTTCGTCGAACCAGAACAATCCGCAGAGCAGCACGAAATCCTCATTGGCGAGGCCGAAAACGTCCTGCAGCTTCTGGGACTACATTACCGCGTAATTGAGCTTTGCACCGCCGACATCGGCTTCTCCGCCGCAAAATGCTACGACATTGAACTCTGGGCCCCAGGCGTCGAACGCTGGCTCGAAGTCTCCTCTGTCAGCAATTTCGGCGACTACCAGGCCCGCCGTGCTCGCATTCGTTGCCGCGACGAAAATGGCAAGCCGCAATTCGTACACACCTTAAACGGCTCCGGCGTCGCCCTCCCGCGACTCGTTGTTGCCATCATCGAAAACAACCAAAACGCCGACGGATCCGTCACCATCCCGCAAATCCTTCGTCCCTATATGGGCGGACTCGAAAAATTAGCCTAAATCCGCGTCCCTCGCTTCTCGTCGAATGGCGATGAAATGGCGGAAAAACGGAATACATGGAATCCTGACAGAGTTTTTTCGTGTATTCTGTACGGGTAGTGGTAAGGTACGCGGTCAATTTTAGGAGAACATATGTTTAATCGAGTATTAAAGAAAATTTTTGGGTCGAAAACGGACCGCGATATGAAGCGGATGCAACCGCTGGTCGATCAAATCAATGCCCTCGAAGTGGAGTATCAAAGCCTGAGCGAGGAGGCGCTAAAAGCGAAGACGCAAGAGTTTAAGCGACGCCTCACCGAGGGTGAAACGCTTGACGACATATTGCCCGAGGCATTCGCGACGGTGAAAAACGCCTGTCGCCGCCTCTGCGGAACCATGGCGCACGCATCGGGTCGTGATCTACCATGGGATATGGTGCCGTTCAATGTTCAGTTGATTGGCGGGATAACCCTGCACCATGGGAAGATTGCTGAGATGGCGACGGGTGAGGGAAAAACGCTCGTAGCGACGATGCCGGTCTATCTCAATGCGCTCGCCGGAAATGGCGTACATGTAATTACGACCAACGATTTTTTGGCGGAACGCGACAGCGAGTGGATGGGGCACGTCTACTCATATCTCGGACTAACAGTTGGTTGTCTCAAAAACATGATGCCGCCGCCGCAACGTTTAGAGATGTATAACTGCGACATCACGTACGGAACCAACTCGGAATTCGGGTTCGACTATCTTCGCGATAATATGGCGATGCGCCCAGAGGAGATGGTCCAACAGCGCGGCCATAACTACGCAATTATTGACGAAATTGACTCCATCTTAATCGACGAAGCCCGCACGCCTCTAATCATCTCCGGCCCAGCACCATACTCGGCGGACGAGCAATACCGCTCGCTCAACGGCGTCGTTGGCACCTTAGTTCGAAAGCAAAACAACATCTGTGAAGGATTCATGCAAGAAGCACTCAAAGCGCTCGAAGCTGACGACACAGACGGCGCTCAACTCCGCCTCTATCAAGTGCATCAGGGCATGCCGAAAAACAAAAGCCTAGCCAAACTCGTCGAAGAACCCGTCAACCGCCGCCTGCTCGAACAGGTGAACAGCTCGATGCTTACCGACTCCTTCAAGGAACAGGCTCGCGAACTCCGCGAAGAACTTTTATTCACCATCGACGAAAAAAGTCACGATGCTGGGCTAACCGATAAAGGCTGCGAAACCCTCAACCCAGAAGACCCAGAACATTTCCTGATGCCAGACATCGCCACCGCCATGTCCGAACTCGACGGAAACACAACAATGGCCGCAGAAGAAAAAATGACCCGTCGCCAAACAATCCAGGATGAATTTGCTCACCGAAGCGAGCGCATCCATGCGGTCAATCAGCTAATCAACGCCCACTGCGTCTACGAAAAAGACGTGGACTACGTCGTGCAAGAAAACCAAGTAATGATTGTTGACACCTTCACCGGCCGCCTAATGCCCGGCCGCCGCTGGTCCGACGGACTTCATCAGGCGATCGAAGCCAAAGAAGGCGTAAAGATCGAACGCGAAACGCAGACCCTCGCAACGATCACTATCCAAAACTATTTCCGCATGTACAAAAAACTCTCCGGCATGACCGGTACAGCCGAAACAGAAGCCTCAGAATTCGCAGAAATCTACAAACTCGATGTCGTCGTCATTCCAACCAACCGCCCCATCCGACGCGTAGACATCAACGACCAGATCTATAAAACCAAACGCGAAAAATACAACGCACTCATCGAACAAATCAAAGAGCTACACCTCGCAAAACAACCCATTCTCGTCGGAACAGCAACCGTCGACACCTCCGAGGTCATCAGCCGCTTGCTAAACAAACAAGGTATTCCACACAACGTCCTTAACGCAAAAAACCATGCACGCGAAGCAGAGATTGTCTCATTGGCCGGACAACCCGGCGCCATCACCATCGCCACAAACATGGCGGGCCGCGGAACCGACATTAAACTCGGCGACAGCATCATCTGGATGTCCAAAGAACAGCGAGCCTCCACCACCCTCGCGCTAAACAGCAAACCAGAAGGCGAAAGCAAAACACTACAACAACTCCTCATAGACAAACCATGCGGCTTATACGTGATTGCATCCGAGCGCCACGAATCCCGCCGCATCGATCGCCAGCTTCGTGGACGCTGCGCGCGCCAAGGCGACCCCGGTCTCTCGCGCTTCTATATCTCACTCGAAGACGATCTCATGCGTCTTTTCGGCTCCGAACGCATCGCAAGCATCATGGAAAAACTCGGCATCGAAGAAGGCGAAGTCCTCGAACACCCAATGCTCAACAGATCCATCGGGAAAGCCCAACAACGCGTCGAACAAACCAACTTCGGAATGCGCAAAAACACACTCAAATACGACGATGTAATGAACCAACAGCGCGAAGTCATATACGGCTTCCGCTCCACCGTCCTCAAAAGCGAAAACCCGCGCAACGAACTCTACGACATCATCACCGACATCATCTCCCAAAACGCAGACATTGCAATCGGCGGCGGGAAAGAGGCGATAGCAGAATTCATCCGCTGGGCAAACAACACCTTCCCCATCGGATTAAAACCCGACGATCTCGACGCCGACACCGATCTCGATGGTCTGATCGACGCCGTATTTTACCGCTTCAAAAAAGCCTACGAACTAAAGATCGTCCACGAAGACCCCGAACGCATAAAAAACATCGAACAGATGGTCATCCTGCAATCCGTGGACGAACACTGGCAAGAATACCTGCGCAACATGGACAGCCTACGCGAAGGAATCGGGCTACGAGCCTACGGACAACGCGACCCACTCGTGGAATACAAACGCGAAGCATTCAACCTCTTCGGCGACCTCATGGACCGCATCAAAGAAGAGATCGCCCAGAACATATTTCGCACCGGCTCCTCCATGGAAAACCTACAAAACTTCTGGCAATCGCTCAACAAAATGATGGTCAACAACCAAGCGCAGAACCAGTCGACCGCAATGGCAGCCGCGAAACAAGACTCCGGGCTCCCCCCCGACGCAATGCCGCCGACCCGGCCAACACCCGCCCTAACCCACTCCGACGGAACACGCGTAGGACGCAACGACCCATGTCCATGCGGCAGCGGCAAAAAATTCAAAAAATGCTGCGCTTAACAACGCTAACAGTGCTAGATTTTGAAACGACAGGCTCGGTGCCTGGGTTCGACACAGAACCCTGGCAGATTGGCGCAGTGCGACTAGTCAACGGACGCGTCGAGCCCGATCAAACATTTGAAAGCCTAATCCGCGTCGATGCAAACCGGCCATTCAGTGCGTACGCGCCGGGGACGCATCACAAACTACGCAAAGAAATCGCCGCCGCCCCAAAAGTTTCCGATGTTTGGAAACGGTTGGAAAACTGGGTAACGACATGCCCGCTGGTTGCGCACAACATTTCGGTGGAAAAAAAATTCTTACGCCACATGGCGCCCATGCATCGTTTCTCCCCATGGGTCGACACGCTTGCACTCGCTCGAAAAGCGTGGCCCAACGCTCCAACCCACAAACTTGGAGATTTGATCGAAGGGCTAGGCCTCGACACACACGTCCGCAAACTTTGCCCGAATCGCGACGCCCACGATGCACTCTACGACGCCATCGCTTGCGCCGTACTCCTCGAAAAAATCCTCACACTCCCCGGCTGGGAAAACTCGCGGATCGACGATTTCTAGCACAAACTCACCAATCGAAAGGAACTAAATGGGCGAACTGTTTTCAAAAGCATTAATAATAACAGACGGAAAACCAGGTCACGAAAACCAATCCGTCGCCCTCTGCCGTCATCTCGCATTAAAGTTTGAGATGGCGCATATCTCCTATCCAACCAAACCCGCCAAAGCGCTTTCATACCTCCTCGATCGCCTTGGAATCTATACAGAACATCTATTTCAAGTACAAAACACCGGAACACAAGCATCAAATATCAGCAAAAAATCAACCCTGAAATCTCAAACCTTTGACTGCATTATCTCCACCGGCTCAACAACCTTCTACCCCAACAAAGTGATCGCAAAAAAGCTAAAAATCCCCAACATAGCGATACTAAACCCAAAAGGATACCGCTCGAACTTCACCGGAATTTTTTGTCCGGCCTACGACCACCCACCGAAAAAAGAAAACATCATCGAACTTCCGCTAAACCTCTGCGCTGCCGACAAAACATTCTTTACGGAAAAAGCGGACACCTTTTTAAGAAAACACACACAAAAGAGACCGGCAATCGGCTTCATCATTGGCGGACCCAATGCCATTTCAGACATTAGCGCGAACACCCTAAAAACCCAGCTAACCAAAGCATTCGCCCTAACCGACGGATACGAACGATGGGTAACAACATCCCGGCGAACCCCGGCAGACATTGAAGCTCTCATTGCATCTCTCCCCTTCGACTACCGGCTAATCAACTCGAACGACCCCTACAACCCGGTCCCCGCATTCATACAGCTCTGCGACCGCCTATTTGTCACCAGCGACTCCGCCTCGATGCTCAGTGAATGTTGCAGCTTCGGCACCGCCAAAGTGGAAGTTTTGATGAACCACCAATTAAAAAGTCCGAACAAATTTGAAGAACTAATTCAAGGATTAACAACCCACAATGCGCTCCATATCTTCAACGGAAGCCTCGGACATGCAGACAAAAAAATCGATCTAAAAAACGCATGCGTCTCCTCGTTCGTCTCCTTAACAAAAGGAAAATAACGATCCGCCCAGCAACCGAAAGTCAGCCCTCATACAAAAAGCCCGTTTTCAGGTTTTGCCTCGCAATATGAATGTAGCCACTGTGACATGAAAACTGTAAAAAAATGGAGATTTATTAACCGCGAAGGAACGGTAGAGTAGAGGAACCCGCCGAAGCGG
>JAOZMR010000338.1 GCA_029934215.1 Pontiellaceae bacterium
TACGCGCTCGCCGCGACGATCTATGAGCTGTTGAGCGGAGAGGTCGCGTTCAAATCAGCGTTCGACACGGGGAATCATAACATCATGCGTGATGTTGTGGTAACGGAAACGGTGGAGCCGTTGGAGGAGCTGACGAAAAAGCAGAACGCGGTTTTGCTGAGGGCGCTGAGCAAGGAGCCGGATGATCGGTTTGGGAGCTGTGGTGACTTTCTGGATGCGCTGGGGGGAGGGAGAGTCTCTCGCAAAGCCGCAAAGCCGCAAAGAAAATCGGCAATCTTCAATCGGAAATCGGCAATTCTCCTGGGGTTGTTGGTTGCTGGGTTGTTGGGACTGGGGGTCTATACGTCCCACCGAGCCAGCACAGCACAAGCCGCACAAACCACGCAGGAAACCCGCGTGCTTCTCGCGGCGGCGCAAGCGGCGTTGCGCTCGAGCGATTTTGCCGCAGCGACCGAACAGGCGCAGGCGGTTTTGAGGTTGAATCCAAATCATTCAGCCGCCGCTGAATTATTGTTGGAGATTGAAAAGCGGGCAGGTGAGCGCAACGCACGTACCATAAAGATCGATACCGAAATGGCGGTCGAAAAGCTGGAGCGCGAGATCACCGATCGCGGGCAGGGGTTTGGTGAAAAGCTGGATAGCCTGAAACGAGAACTGCTGATTGCGCAGGATGCATATGCGAGCCGTAGCTGGGGGCAGGCATTCACCGCGTTCAAAGGCGTGGAAGGGATCTGCGCCTCGATAGAGGCTCAGCAAGAGGTCAGAGGTCAGGCATTAGAAGTCAGAGATCAGATGGAGAGTCAACGCAGAGGCGCGGAGGCGCAGAGTGCGGAGAGTCTGGCAAAAGCGGAATGGGGAAAGGGTGTCGGGGCTGCCTCAAAGGCTGCACAAGCGTTTGAAAAAGGAGAATTTGAAGAGGCTTCCAAGGGTTGGAAGATGGCGGTGAAAAGTTTCCAAACATCGGAAGAAAAGGCGATCGCCATTTCTTTGTATCGCAAAGCCAAACAGGAATGGGAGGGGAGAATATCGAATATCGAACAAGGAATTTCGAAGTCCGAAGTTCGGAAATATGCGCCAGAGGAATGGGCGGCGGCAGAGCGGTCGGCTCGGTTGGGCGAAGCGTCAGAGAGCGAACCTGTTTTGGGCAAGGAGCATTATGTGGCGGCGCTGGCGAGCTATAAAAAAGCAGTGGAAAAAACGATGCCGTTTCTCGTGCCGCAAATGAAATGGATTGCCACACTCAACGGAAAAGAGGTGGCGGCAACTCTCAAAATTGGGAATCAGACCTTCAAATTGCCGGAAACACTCAAGTTGGAGAAGAATAGGTCTTATTCGTCCTCTCTGTCCTATTCCGGATGCAAAACCGTTTCCTCCACGCTGACCGCCGACTGGAACGGACTCAAAGAAAAGCGCGTCGCGCTGGAGAAATGGGCGGGGCTAGAAGTTGGGCGGAATTGGACAGCACCTTCAACGGGTATGGAATTTGTATGGGTTCCGGCATTGAAGATGTGGGTCGGCAAATACGAAGTGACCAACGGGGAATACCGCAAAAAAGAATCGGGGCATGATTCGAAGGAGTACGAGGGTCATTCACTGAACGGGGATCGTCAGCCCGTGGTCTATGTGAATTTCGACGATGCGCAGGCGTATGCCAAGTGGATGACGCAACGGGATCGTGCGGCGGGGCATATTCCAGACGGATACGCGTATCGTTTGCCGACGAAGGATGAGTGGATGAGCTTTGCGCAGTGCGGCGATGGGCGAGAATACCCGTGGGGCGATCATTGGCCACCGAACAGTGGGAGGGCTGGGAATTATGCGGATCGAGCGGCAAAAACATCTTTTTCAGGGTGGAGTGTTGTGGAGGGATATAATGATGGAGAAAATGTAACTTGTAATGTGGAGCAAAGCTGGGAGAACTCGTGGGGTTTGTATGGGGTCGGAGGAAATGTGTGGGAGTGTACCGCAGAGAGTGCTGGCGGATCATTTGATGCGTGGCGCGGCGCGGCCTGGACCCACTACTATCAGAGCCCCCTGCGTTGTTCGTACCGCTACGACCTCAATGCATCGTTTCGGGACTTCAACATCGGATTCCGTCTGGTGTTGTCCCGCCCAGGGCAAAATTAACCTGTACTCCTTTGTCCCTCTTTCGGTCTGGAGGGAGCGAATGCGAGTGGAAGACCGCGGAACCCCGCGAAGCGGGCGATTTTTTAATGGAGAATAGATGAAACCAGATCATGAAAGACCGCCGATTTATACGGTGTGAGAGGAGTTTTGCGGATGGATGAAGCAACAGCATGGCAAAGACGTTTAATAATTTGTTTCCAGCAATCTGCTCGCTGGAGAATTTGACGCTGGCGGCAAACAAGACGGGGAATCAAAGGGTGCATGGTTGTGCGTGGCGCGGCGCGTCCTGGAACAACAACAACAATCAGAACAACCTGCGTTGTTCGAACCGCAACGACAACAATGCATCGAATCGGAACAACAACAACGGATTCCGTCTGGTGTTGTCCCGCCCAGCGCCTGTACGAACGACTGTTTGCCGCCGGAGCGGGAGTGTCATCAGGATGCTTCTGGAGTGCGTGAGCAGGCCCACTTGTCTGTCCAGTTCCCGATTGCGGGGCAAAGACGCGGCATCCGCCC
>JAOZMR010000339.1:0-1832 GCA_029934215.1 Pontiellaceae bacterium
GAGATTGGATTAAAGAACAAAGAAAAAAAAGTTATTCAAGCATAATAGGAGTGAAAAACAATAGCACCTTTGATATTAATATTGGTGTTCAACATCAAGAAGTTTTAGATAATTATAAATTTAAATATGGAAGGAAAGTCGTAACTTGGGAAAATAATTTTCCTTTTTGTTATAGTTATAAATACAATACTAAAATACGATTCCATTTATTACATTTTCAAGGTCCTGCAAAATATTTAATGGCACATTTTTATAAAGGCAATAATTTTTCTAATAAAATTTTTTATGATATAAAATTTTTTATGTTAAATATTTTAGCTTATATCTATAAAACATTAAGAATTCGCTATAGATTTGCTTGGATTTTTAAAATTATTTTTAAGTTTAATAAAAAATAAAATCTGGCTGTTCTGCTTTCCCTAAAACCCATTGATATAAAAGTTTCATTTTTTTGGCTTGCAATTCCCATGAATATTTATTTTTAATTAAATCAATACCATTCTTACCTTTCTCTATTAATTGTGCTTCATCTAAATTAATTGCCTTAGAAATAGTTTCTTTTAAATCTGATTCAGAAAGATTTATCCACCAGCCACAATTATGGGTTTCTAGTTCTTCCCATGGAGTATTTCGTGTAGTTATGACAGGGATACCTGAAGCGAGAGCTTCTGCGATAACAATTCCAAAATTTTCTGTATGGCTTGGTAAAACAAATAAATTTGATGCCATATAAGCTTGAATTCTCTTTTTCTTGTCTAACATACCAAGAAAAATAATTTTATCATTTATTTCTGAATTATTTATTATTTTTATTATTTTGTTATAATAAGCTTCATCTCCTACTGGACCTGCAACCAATATTTTCCAATTAGGATATGATTTTGATATTTGAGCCCAAACTTTAACCAAAAAGTCTAACCCTTTCTTAGGATGAATTCTAGACATAAATAGAATATATTTTTCATTATTTGATAAATTAAATGCTTGTTTTGATGAAATTTTATCAGGTAATACATTAAATTCTTCTAAATCTATCCCATTAGAGATTAAGGCTATAGGCGATTTTATTCCAGTATCTCTAATTGCTTTCAATTCATTTTGTTCTGTTACATGGATACAATTTGCTGATTGAAACATTTTATGTTGAAACATATACCAAAAAAACTTTTTATAGAATTTATATTGTTCTAAAGACCAACTATACATAGATCCTCTTATGGAGCAAATTAATGGAATATTTTGTTTTTTATGTAATAAATAAGCGCAATAAGGAGGATAATTCCACTGATTTTGTGTATGAAGAATGGTTTCTTCAACGATAGATTTTTTTATTCCTTTTTTTAAAGTTGAAGAATAGCGTAATGTATCTGTTATACTATTTCTATTATTTTTCCATGGAATATTATTTTCTTCTATTATATAATTTTTTTCTTTAGAATATTTTTTTACAGAGTGTATTTCTGTATCTACTCCAAGTGCCATCAAATGCTTACATAAAAAAGGTACTGATTTTGCAGGACCTCCATATCTTTCATCAATATTTTCTATAAAATTATCAACATCAAGAACTCCCATAAAATTAATTATCCTGATAATGAAAAAAAATTTTTGACACGCAAGGATAATCTTTTTAATATAACAATAACAGCTTTTAATATGAAAAAGATTTACCAAAATTGTAACTTCAAAGATGGTGATAGCTTTATATGTACTGTCGAAGATTATTATAAAGGTATATTTAGCCTAGAATATTGCGCTAAAAAAAATCAACAACAAAATAATGATAAAAAATGGAGTAAAAGCCTAGAAAATTCTTTATTTAAAACATTTGA
>JAOZMR010000339.1:1842-2632 GCA_029934215.1 Pontiellaceae bacterium
ATTTTTTATAATATGTATTGCTTTCATCTTTTTTTCTTTTTTAAAATGAAAAAATAATGGTATGAAGAAAGTGCAGGCGTAGATTCTTCTATTATTTCAAAATTATTAGATATTTTCTTTCTTAATAATCTTTTTGAATATCCTTGTTTTCCCATTTCCCAATAATGCTCTCCATTAAATTTATTTTTAATCCATAATGGGATTCTAATTAAAAAATTAATAAAATGATTTCCAAAAAATTTATCAGCAAATGGGAATTTGAAAATAAATTCAAAACATAAAGAAGCATAAGGGATACTAATTATAACATATTCTTTTGATATTCTATTCAACTCATTTAATGCATTATCTAATTCCTCAAATGGCAAATGCTCTAGAACTTCACATGCCATCACGAGATCAAAAGATTTATTATCCAAAGGAATTTTTCTAATATCTGCAATTATATCAGGTTTTAAACTACTGTCAAAATCACAGGTTTTAACTTTAATACCCATTTCTTTTAAATAATTTGAAACAGTTTTATTTCCTACGCCTATCTCTAATAAAGTTTCAGGAGATAGCTTCACTACTTTTTTTATTTGATGATAATATGATGCGAATCTTGTTAAACTATCATATTCTTTTATATAAAAAGATTCTTCCACTTGTGTTTTAAATTTTGTCATTTTTTTATGTTAATATTAGATTATAATTTAAATCTTCGCCTAATGTTATAATTTTACAAGAAATATCATTTAATTTTAATAATGAATTTTTATAGTTTTGCCAATATTCATCCCATACATTT
>JAOZMR010000340.1 GCA_029934215.1 Pontiellaceae bacterium
TTTTAATAGTAGTGCCTAATTGAATATCATCTACTAATAATTTAGCAATAGCCTCATCCCAATCTAAGTAGATTTTTTGCTGAGGTTCTTTCGTAATTTCATCCTGCCATTGTTCGTTGATTACAGGTACTAATATATGGTGACCTTTCGAACCAGTTCCACATTTATGTACAGTTAGTTTTAACCATTCTCCAGGGCGGGTTGTAGATTTAATCTTACCTGCGTTCTTTGCATATATATATTGACCCGCATGAAAGTCTTGAGCAGACCCTCCTTGTTTGGTGTACTGTTTACTAAAACCTACTGAATCTATTTTCTCTTTTAAATGATTAGTGAAGTAGAAGTTTACATTTAAACCTATAAGTTCACTGGATAGCCATTTAAAATAATTAGACCATAAGTTAGCTGCTTCTGGGTAATTTTTAGATGCATGACCTTCTTTTTTCATAGCAGCACTAGCTGTCTTAGTATTAGATCCTGCTAATGAATCTAAACCTATTAATAAAGGGAAACTGTTATTAGCTTTCTTCTTATATAGATCTAGTATCTCTGTTATGGAATCTTGAGCATCCTCTACAGTAGCAGCAGGTACTATATTAATATTACCAGTACCTACAATAGCATGCATAAATTGTCTATTCAATTTATTTTCGTGTTCTACTATATGAGAAGCACCTTCATTGTCCAGGACTAATCTACAAAGATCAAACCCTTGTGCTGTTTTATAAGACATAGACGGACCTGCTAAACCAATTACATTACCTAGTGGAAATATATTTGATTTATATAACCACATCTGGGCTAAATGTTTCCAAGGAATTCCGTATTGATTCTCCTCTTCTACTGTCCCTACTAATACTCCTTCACTACCAAATCTCTTTTTAGATTGCTCCACTGTAGCAGCAAAGAAGCCTGCTAATGCAGACTCCTGTTTTGCTACCGGAGCTATTTTTCTCTTTTTGGCTAAGCCACTTGCGTTAGGCATATTATTCTCCTTTATTTATTAACATTCTGTCTTGCTTTTTCCATAGCTGCTTTAATAGCATTTGTAGATCCTACTGCTGGTTTGCTCATAGGTTCTAATTGCTCTGGTTTTTCTACTACAATCTGCTGACTAACTTGAGTTAAAGTAGGAATAGTAAGTCCTCCTTCATTTAACTGAGGTTTATTAAGACTTTCTGTATTAATTTGAGGAAGTGTTAATTGAGCAGGTTGTAAACTTTCTGTATTGATTTGAGGTTTATTAAGACTTTCTGTATTAATTTGAGGTTTATTAAGACTTTCTGTATTGATTTGAGGAAGTGTTAATTGAGCAGGTTGTAAACTTTCTGTATTGATTTGAGGTTTATTTAACTGAGCGTCATTACTTGAGAATGAAGGGGCTTTCAATAAAGAATTACGTTCATTTTCATAAGAACCTCTATAACCTTCAGGAACATATCTATAAAGATCAGCAGTTTCCCTAAAAGCATAATCTACAGCGGATCCTCCAAATAAATTTATTAATTTATTTACATGCCATTCTGTTCCGTGAAGTTCTAATAAATCTTCCCAAGCTACAAAGTTATTTAAACACATTTGAATATCTATAGGGAGTACTTGACCTGTGTTTGTAACAGCATATCTAGTCTGATCATCCACATTTTTATAAGGATCACAAGATATTACACAACCACCTTCTGGTGAAGTTATATCCCCTATTAAACAATTTGCTGCTGATAGAGGTTGACTTTCATCTTTAGCAGTAATAATTTCTTTAATCATAGCTACCTCTGCAGATCTACTTAACTGTACTACTACAGGTAATTTAATCTCAGGTTGTTTATTTTTGCTATTCACAATATCTTTACCTTGGTGTTTTAATATAGCAGCTTGTACTAATAATCTACTAGATGGTCTAGATAAATCCCCTTTGTAACCGGATACCCAGTTAGTCCATGCAGGAATTGCTTTTCTTCCTTCTTCTTTAACAAAATCTGTTATTCTATTGTAGAATAACATAGCTGGTGATATGTTATCCGGTCTATCCATATCAAAGGTAATATAATCAATACCTTCTTCACCCATATATCTTACCGTCTCAATCTCACAGAAGCTGTCTGATAATGCACTCCATGCATCTTCTCCAGGTTCTATAGGCATTGATTGAGGTTGGAAGGCTCCTGGGTTTTCTAAATCAGGTGCCGGTAATATACGAAAGGCTGTAGACCCTTTAGATCCTGGGTTGTAGACGCTTCTTCTTAATTCTGTTTTAGTGATAAAATCTCTACGTACAAATCCTGTTCCTGTTCCAAATTTTTTCATCTTGGTAATTCTCCTATTGTTTATTGTTATGATTAGCATCAGAAAGTATTTTCTGATACTATTATTTCTCGTATTACTATATCTTATTTCTCGTTTTAATCAAATGGTTTTAAGATTATTTTTTAACCTTTTCCCAAACTGGTTCTCCATTTTGTACATCTACACATACTCTAAGATCACCATCTGCGTCTAATAAACCTTCAGCTTCTTTGTACCAACGATTCATTAACCCACTTTCTACTGCTATTTTTACATCAGGTAAAATTTCACTCATTGTATCTACCATCATCTTTTCTATACTATGAATCTCAGCTAATAATAAC
>JAOZMR010000341.1 GCA_029934215.1 Pontiellaceae bacterium
TGGGTTCCTTGTGGTTTCGAATTGAAAAAGATATGATAATCTATATCTTTCATGTATGAAAATCACTAAAAAAACAGAGAAGATATTGGAAAAAATCGCAGGGATCCAAACCATGGAGCGCGGGAAAATAAGCCGCATGAAAGGGCGAAACCACTTTAATCATCAGACATGGCGTGGTGGTCGCAATGAAGTTCGCTATATCCCCGCAAAGGATCTTCCTGATCTACAAGATGCCATAGATGGATATACTCAATTCATGAAGCTCTCTCAGGAATATGTGGATGAAATAATTCGCATTTCTATGCGAGAGCGTAAAAAACGAGCGGATCAACGCAGAAAATAACGGAAAATCGCAACGTTCTGACTGTTTAAAGGGAAATTGCCGCAAATAATCTCGAAATTTAGATGCGTTTGCCCTGGTGAATTGAGCTTGACGAAAAACTCTATTCCGTTATTTCTACATCTGGGGATTACCCAGATGCTTATACAATAAAAACAATACCGGCAGCTTATTGCGTCGCCGACAGATTAGTGAAGATAAGTGGTAAGAACTCCATCTCCGATGTTCCTCTATATTCCTCTAACGAAGTGGTTGTGAAAAATTCTTCACGTCAAAAACAGGCTCCATCGCTCAGATCTTTTTCTGCTTCTGGAAGGATCTGCAGTTTCACGATAAATGGTCCTGAATTCGTTTTTTTCGTGGTTCGGTTTTCCAATGGTTGGAACTTTTTGCGGCGAATGAATCTCTCTGGATCAAAAGCGGCGATACGGAATGCCTTTTATCGCCGCATTCAAAATGTCAATGTTACGCGGTGATGAGGTTTGCTTTGCATCCTTCGTCGGCGGTTTCGACGAGGTAGCGACCTTTTTGACGGGCAACGAGTTCGCCGTAGCGTTTGGATTTGTTCCAGTTCTGGATTTTGCTGAAGTAACCAACGACGCGGGTTTCGCCGACGACGTCGGTGGATTCGCAGGAGGGGCAGCTGTCGAGTAGTCCGCGGGTTTGGTGGTGGCAGTTGTTGCAGAAGGTGAATTCGGGGGAGATGCATACCTGCGCGGACTGGGTGCGGAAGAAGGTTTCGGTCATGAGTCGCTCAATGGATTCGGCGGAGGGCTGTTCTTCGCCGGTGAAGGCGTGGGTGATGGCACCGGATTCAATGAGGCTGTGGTATTTGCTCTGCTCGACGATGCGTTCGACGAGCCCGACGGGGGCGTCGGCAGTGAGGTGGATGGAGTTGGTGTAGTAGCAGACATCCTCGGTGGCACCTTTGACGATGTTTTTGGCTTCGTCGTTGAAGTAGACGAGGTCGGTTTTCGCCATGCGGCGCGCAGCACTTTCGGCGGGTGATTCTTCGAGGGTGAATTTGAGGTTGTACTTTTTGCTGAGCTTTTTGGTCTTGGCGTACATGTGCGCTACGATCCGTAGGCCGAGCTGCTGGGCTTCGTCGCTTTCGTGTAGTTCTTGACCAATCAGGAATTTGACGGCGTCGTTGACGCCGATGAGGCCGAGGATGTAGGTGCAGGTTTCGAGGTTGACGTAGGGTTTTCCGTCGCAGGATTCTTTGCCGATCTGCCAGAGGGGGTGCCCGGGACCGCTAAGCATGGTGGCGGCTTTGTTTTTCTTTTGGATGTGCGCCTGTACGGCGAGTTCCATGGTGGCATCGAGTTCGTCAAAGAAGTTTTTCAGAATGTCGCCGCCTTGGCGGGCGCCTCGGTAGGCGGCCTGCGGAATGTTGATGGTGACGTTCTGGAATCCGCAGAAGCGCATGTTTTCGGGGTGAACGAGCATGCGGTTGTCGCTGATGGTGGTGCGCAGGCGGCAGCAGGCGGAGAGGGTGACTTCGTCGCGGTCGAAGATGAAGTAGGTCGAGCCGTTTTTCTCGGCGAGTTTGCAGGCGGCTTTATAAATGTCGTACTGCTCGGGATCGCTGAAGGTTTCGTCGCAGATATGGAAGTCGCATTTCGGGAATTCGAAGATGCGTCCGTTGCTGTCGCCGTCGCCCCAGACTTCGAGGAGTGCTCGGCAGAATTCTTGGCTTTCGGTGGTGTAGTCGCCATAGGTGACGATTTTTTCGCCGTTCTTTTCGAGTTCGGCGGCGATGGCTTCGTCGTAGACGATGCCTTCTTTACCGAGGATTTCGCGGAGGACGAGGCGGTCTCTTCCTTTTTCGTCTTCGTAGAAGAGATCCATCATTTTGTAGCCGCTGGTGTCGCGGTCTTCGCGCAGGACTTCTTTGAGTCCGACTTTTTTGCCGGTTTTGAGGCGGAGCATATATTTGCCACCGGGGCCGATGGCGGGGACGACTTTGAGGTAGCTCGGTACACCGCTGTGGATATTGAAGTCGAGGAAGAGGGTTTGTCCGCCACGACTGAATGCGTTTTGCGAGCCGTTAAAGATCAACTCCTGCGCGATCTGCTTGAGCTCTTTGGCATTCATACCTTCGAGGAGTGGCGCGTAGAGGATGTTGATGTAGGCGATGCCGAGTGCGCCGGCGTAGTTGGCCTGCATGGAGGCGAGGAAGGTGTTGAGGTGGCCGGTCAGCACAGAGGCGGAACACGCTGGGCTCGATTCGGTGTTGAGGTTGACGAGTCCGCGGAGTCCGAACTTTT
>JAOZMR010000087.1 GCA_029934215.1 Pontiellaceae bacterium
ACATTCAAGTTGCGAGGCAAAACCCAGAAATCAGCGTTTTGTATGAGGGCTGGTATTTAATCGAGGGCGAAACTATTTGGTTAAGTGGTCTGTATGCGACCGTCAGGAAAGAAAAAACAGAGAACCTCGCGCAGCTTGAACGAGAGATATTTTCTTGCGAAAAACCTCGTCTTCCTGCCTTGACTTTAAGTCTTTATTGCGCAATGAGAACTGCTGGTGCCGGAGCCTACGGGTTGCCGCTAGCGGCGTACATCAAAGGAACAGAAAAAAAGGCGGTTCACATGGGCGGCGCCACTCAAATGCTTTTCGGCATCTACGGACAACGATGGATTCAAGACCCCAAACGAAAACGATTCATCAACGAGCACTGGACGCGCCCGCAGGAGTCCGAAAAACCCACGCACACCGCCAGCATAGAAAACGGTTGCTATTGGTGACGAAAGTTCGCGGTCTCGCGAACGTATTCCAAAAGAATGATCAAAAGCCCCATCACATAAGCGAACGCGAGGTTTTTGAAAATCAGCCCAATGGCGATGATCAACAGAGGGCTACTCAAGCGCGTGGGAATCAGAAAGCCCGGTTTAAAAAAAACGGACACCCACGATAAGACACCCGCGCCAGACGGCTGAGACAACCCGCCGCCCGAACGTGTTTTTGCAATGTGCAATCCGTAACAAATAACGTCACCGTACAAATAGGCCAGCACATACAACAGCAGAAAGAATGACTCCAGATGCTGCGCAGACAACAGATGATACGCCATAAGAGCAATGATGTTCGCGCACAACACCGCGCGGTCTGTAACCACATCTAAAAAAATCCCAATCTCGCCAGAGCCCCGTCCATTCCGCGCCAATGTCCCATCGGCGAAATCAAAAACCATTGCAATGAAAAATCCGACAACCAAAAACTTGAGCCCAAAGAAGAATCCGCAAACGGCGCCTAGGACACCCACAACCAAGCCCGACAGTGTCAATTGATTTGCCGTTACTTTTGTGAAGTTAAGCAGAAGCCACGCCAGCGAAATCGCCCACGGATAAATGATAGCTTTCAAATAAAGATCTAACGTCGTGAGTCCACGACCGTTATTTTTCACCAACTGGTTAAATGTATATTTCATTTTTTGTCCTCTACGAAAGCGATGCTGAAATAATATTTTTCAACTCGGCTTTGGTTAAACTAACAGGATTATTATTTAGTCGCTCAACATTCACATTCGAAAGAAGGGCTTCGAGGCTTTTTTGAGCCAGGATTTCACGCGCCCCCAATCCCAACGAGGCAAAAATCTTAAAAACTTCTTTCGCTATATCTTCGGTTTCAAACAATGCCGATAACACCGAAGGCACTACCCCCTTTTTTTGATGTAGCTCAAAAACTGCGGGAAAAAGAACCGCAACGGCATGTCCGTGAGGGTAACCCAAAAAGGAGGTCAATGAATAGGACAACGCGTGACAAACGGTTGTTTTTGAAATATTTATCGCTCGCCCAGACCAATATGCGGCTTCAGCCATTCCCGTACGACTCTCTTTCGATGGATATTTCACTGCTAGTTCCAACCACCGAAGAGCACCTTTAATTGCTTTTTTGGCATAGCCTCTTGATTCTTCAGTTGCCCCTCGCGCCCAGTACGACTCAATCGCCTGAACTAATGCATCTGCCCCCGTACAAGCCGTTAAATACGAAGACATATTAGAAGACAATAAAGGATTCACAATGGCCGCATCCGGAAGAAGGTCTTCTTCGGAAATCGAATACTTAACCTTGTCTTTATACAGCACAGCAAAGTGAGTTGCTTCACTTCCCGTTCCTGCCGTTGTAGGAATCGCGACGAGATATTGGGTTGATGCCCGCCCACTCACTTTTTGCTGAATATATAAATCTGGATCAATTCCAGTATCGCCAAAATACGCCAACAGCTTCGCCATATCTAAAACGGTTCCACCCCCAACACCAAGAACCAGATCCGGATTTGCGTCGCGATAGACCTCCAGACCTTTTTGAAGGTCTTTAAGATTCGGATTCACCGAAAAATTATAAAACTCGCGAATACTCAACCCCGAAAGGGAGGGCTCCAACCACGCAGAAGCTCCAGATTTTTCAAACGACGCTCCTCCACGAACCAATAAAATGCGAGCGGCACCTCTGTCTTGAATAATCTGTTTTAGAGCCGACTGACTTCCAGTATCCCCAAAATGATATTTTTGTTTTTTGGAAGGCTCAGTCATGAAGAAACTCCATCAACTGCTTTTTGTTATGCTGCGGCGATGTTTGGGGGCGCCCCAAATCAGCACGAGAACCAAGAGCAACTTGAACCTCCAAGAACGCTGGTCCCATTGCATCAAAAAACGGAGAGAGCGTTTCGTCTAATTCTTTTTCATCGTGAACAACAAATGTGGATGCGTAACCACACGCATCGGCAATTTTGGCGAAGTTTACATTGAAGCCGACCGTTGGCTGCCCGCCAACCGAGTCATGTGCACCATTGTTCAAAACAACATGCTTATAGTTTGGAAGATTCAAAGATGCCAAAACACCCAGCCCGCCCATATGCATCAGTGCGGCGCCATCTCCATCCAGACACAAAACCTGACGATCCGATTTTTCCAAAGCGATCCCCGCTGCAATTTGCGAGGCGTGCCCCATTCCACCGACTACTAAAAAATCCGATTGATGCCCGTTTTTCTTTCGTTCCCGAATCTCATAGAGCTCGCGCGAAATTTTTCCAGTTGTCGCAACAACAACTGCACGACGATCCAACCCGTTTACAATCAATTCAATCGCACTCTCGCGAGTTATCTGCCCCTTCGAAATTATTTTTTTCTGCAACTCATAACGCTCGAACAAACCCTTGCGAACAACGAGGGCAACGGGACGCTTTTCCTCCACCGCTTGCCTCACAGCGTTTTCAACGCAACCCGAAAGAGCGTCCTCATTATCAGGCAAAAGCGAGATGGGAATGCCCATAGTTTCGAAAAGGGGAAACGTAATCTTCCCTTGTTTTTTATGCTGCGGCTCATCGGACAACGCAGGCTCGCCACGCCAGCCAACAAGCAAAACCATTGGGCTTCCATAGACATCGGGGTCGGATAACGAGGCGATAGGGTTAATCACATTTCCCTGACCTGAATTTTGCAAATAGACCAGCGGCACGTTTCCTGTTGCCAGATAATGCCCGATACCCAGCCCAACTGCGTTTCCTTCATTCGCAGCAATTACATGCTTTTTCGACGAAGCGTGATCCATTAAATAGCTACAAAAGTTTTTAAGTAACGAGTCAGGAACACCTGAAAAAAAGGAAACTCCATTGGATGATAAAATCTCAAAAAATGCACCGCAGTTGATCATCAGAACTCCTAGATGAGAGAGAGAATTTCTTTTACAGGCATGCAGAAATCCAGCGCATCAAAAGCCCGTTCGTTTTCAAGAATGGACTCTGCCGTTTTTTTCATCGCGGGGTACGCACTTCGCAAAAGCTGGTTCGCATAAATAACCACATTAACCCCTCGATCAGAAAGCTCCTGCTCCGTGACTTGTGAATAGGTACTCGGCACAACCACCAGAGGTACCTTGCGTTCAAAATCGGAATACGCGTCGCAAAACGCAAAAATCTCATCGGGAGTTTTTGATTTGCTATGAATCATGATTCCGTCAGCGCCCGCATCAATATACGCCTCAGCACGAACCAAAGCGTCATCCAGCCCCGCCCCCGCAATCAAACTCTCACATCGCGCAATAATCATAAACTGATCGGTCACCTGCGCCTGTTTTCCCTCTTTAATCTTGTGACAAACCTGTTCCACCGACGCCTGTTGCTGCGTGTTCCCCGTCTCAATCAGCGAGTTCTGTTTCAAGCCGATTTTGTCTTCAATAATCACCGCAGACACGCCCAATCGTTCTAGCGATCGAACCATAAACACGAAATGCTCCGGCAGCCCACCGCTGTCGCCATCATAAATAATCGGCTTTGTCGTCACTTCCAGAATGTTGTTTACGGTCATCAATCGAGACGTCAAATCAACGCACTCGATATCTGGCTTTGCCTTCATGGTAGAGTCCGTCAAACTACTCAACCACATCGCATCAAATTCATGCGTGTGCCCATTTTTTTCAACCACAGCTTTTTCAACAATCAACCCGCTCAAGCCGCTATGTGCCTCCATAACTCGAATCAACGGCTTTACGGAAAGAAGCCGCCGCAATCTTTTCAAACGCACATCCGGCGTAGTACCAACGCTCTTTAACGCATCGTTTAATTGCGTCGATGAGATCCCCTTTGTATAATGAGGCTCAACGAGCTCGCCGCCCCACTCCGCCAGCACATCGATAACCCGCTGTCGCGTCGCACGCTGAACGCCTGTTTTCCAGTCATCGCCATGCACAACAAAATCAGGCTTCAACAAACGAAGATTTTGGACATAATCCAATTGAGTTTGAGGTACCACGCGGGAAACCCCCTTCAGATTTTCAACAATAATCGAACGCTGCTCATAGGTCATATAAGGCAATCGCTTATAACTGGCAATCGCGGCATCGGTGAGAACACCCACAGTAACCTCTCCGTATTCAATCGCAATCTTTAAAACATTTAAATGACCGAGATGTATCAAATCCGCACTCATTGCGACATATACTTTTTTCATACCAAAACCTTTATTTATAAACACGACAACTACCATTTAATCACAAACAGAAAAGCTCCACTCGAACTCTTCATGCTGTAAAATTACGATGATCTTTAAAACAACATATCGCAATCCGTTTGATCTTGCCAACTTTCGAAAAAACTTCGAGGTTCAGCTCAAACGATATCACCTTAACAGGTTCATTCGGTGCACATAACAACTGGGTAATTTGACTGATGTTTGCACCTATATCAATAATCGTTTTAGGGTGAGGAAGATTCAAATCAGACAATGTTCGATGAACATTATACGCAGGAGTCATACAGTTGACATGCTTCATCTTTACCCCGCGCATCTTTACTCCAATCTCCCGGCACAAACGACATCCTGCGGCAAGATGGGTACAGGCTCGAACGATTCCGTGTGGTGTAAAATGGAAAGGGTGTAATTTCATAATATTCTCTCGATAAAAGTTGTGGCTTTACAGTGCAATCCTTAGTTGCAAACAAATACTATATCATGTTTTCCCGCCGGAACAAGCACACCCATACACAGATAGTTGCATTTTAAAAGCTGGGCGGGTTGTCCATCAACAAATACTCGCCATCCAGATTGATAACGTTGAGTGAACAACAGGACGCCTGGATTCTCTAAATCGACAGAGATTGTTGCGTCCGCCGAGGTGGTTGTCGATTCGACAGGATGCAACGGGGTCGGTTTTTTCGTGCAGGCAGGAAGTGAGTCGTCTGGCTCAACGAGAACTCGGGCTAGTGGGTCGAAGCTGGGGGAAAACAGCGTGGAGCAATGTTGGTCTATGGGCATGGTTTCCCAGCTTTCAAAAACGGAAAAACGTGGGATGGATGCGGCAAAATCTAGAAGAACCTGATCCTGCGGGTTTTCTGGTTTTTTCAGAGGAAGAACACCGACACCATCGCCTTGCCTCGCAAAGCGATAGAACATAATTGGCGTGAGCTGTTGCTTCAACGCCCCGTTTAAGTTTGCGATGGTTGACGCTGGTGCGGTGATATGTTTCACAGACGCCAACTGCCACAAGCGCGGAAGGTTTTGCCCTGCCGCCGATAGGAATGTTTTATACTCCTGCGGCATGCGCGGCATCTGCCAAATGTTAAAGACGTTCAGTCCGTGATACGGAACATCTCTGCCCAGCCATGCGCCGTACACTCCGCTCTGATCCAGAAAATAAACCCGTTCGTCCCCCTGGTTTTCTTTCAGGTAGTTTATGAGGACGTTGCCCTTCTGAAGGGTGTCGATGTTTTCAGCCTTGAAGTAGTGCCGAGTGAGCAACAGCGAATCAATGGCGAGCGCCCCGACCAATAAAAGAGCGCAGCCAGCGCCCCATCGAGTCGCCGGCTTTTTCCATCGGCAAAATATAAAACCCGCAAGAACCAATAGCATAACGACCGCGTGCATCCATGCTTGCTGGAGAGTGCGAACAATGACTCGCGCATGCCCACCCCATTCTGAGAAGTCGCGAACATTCGCACTCAATGCGAAAAGGGAAAACAGACCGGCGAGAACGGCTAACCCCGTTAGCAATCGTTTCCAAGGCCATTCTTTTTTCAGAAGCTGATCAAGTCCATAGGCTGCGAGAATGGCTGTAATCACCTGCGTATTATGAATCAGCTTGATCGGCGCGCGGATGTTCCCAACCAGTGGCAATTGATAAAACAGCCGATAAAGGGGGCAAAACTTTCCAAAAGATAGAAGCAACGCAATGAGAGCCAGCCCAGCCCAGCAAAAAATTGCGGCCGACATATCCTTCTCCTCTCGACGCAACCGAAATGCCGCACAAACACCAAACAGAGCTAAGGTAACGGGGATGATTCCAAAATATAGACTATCAAGTCGGAAGTTCCGAAACCCGCGCTGGGTTGATTCCCATTCAGCGGATTGCCCAACCTTCCCCCAATAGGGGCCTGTTGGGTTCCCCGTGTTCCACCCCGTGTACCCCGGCGCAATCAAGTCGGGAAGTTCCGAAGGAACCATGCTCCACTGGGTAATAAAATCCCATTGAACCTGTGGGTCTTCTCGAAGTCCGACATCTGTCACATTTTTTCGATAGGCATCCAATGCGGTTGGAGCGGACATGCACAATCCAATCAGCGCAACCGGCACAATCAACGCCACCCACTTTAACGGTTTTTTCCCAAAGGTTGGAATCATTCGAAACAGCACGTACGGGCCAAACACCAACCCTGCAAACAGGGCAACATCCTGTTGCTCCAAAAGCATGAAACCAATGGAAACACCTGTTCCGCTTGCGAAAACGACACGCGTCAAATTTGTTCTCGCTCGCAACGCTTTTTCCACGAGAAAGAGCGCGATTGTGAAAAACATCATCACACCCAGCTTATTCATGTGCCCAGCGGAAGAAAGCGTGATCGATCCCATCCAAAAGGCGGCCAATGCCCCGACCCAACAGCTCTCCCATCGGAATTTCCACACTCGAAGATAGGCGACAAAAACCAACGACGAAAAAATGAGATACACACTATACCACACATCACTAAAGATCGCCGAAGGAACAAGCCAACGACCTATGTTGAAACAGGAAATCGGCGTCGAAGTTGCCGAGCCGAAAATAGCCCCCGGACGATAGGCGCCCCGAAAAAGCTCTGGGAGTTGCCGATGCGCATTCGAAATTAAGCCGATATTACTATCCGACCCAGAAAACACATTTTCTGCCCCCCATCCGCAACGGAAAGAAACAGCCGCCAACCCGAGCAAAAACAAAAAGGTTAGCCCGTAGCGCTTCAGTGAACTACTTGTGGAGGTTTCGTCAGATTTTCGATTCATCTATTAATTCCTTAAACTCGGCTCTACAGTTTGAACACTCGGTATTCCGAACTGGCGATGGTGTAAATGACGTAGCGGGTGACGGTGTAATACGGAAAATCTTTCAAGATCTCATCGGCATATCTTGTCACCTGCGCGATGTCGGCGTCAAATGGTTTTTCGAGCGTCATGATCTTTTTGTTTTTTCCGTCCGCTACGGAGAAATGTTTGAACTCGGCGACGTATTTGATGTTTTTATATTTTGTGTGTGGCTTGCCGAGGAGTTCCCAGTCGCTTCGTCCGCAGGGATAGTTCACTTCGATATTGAAAACAAAGTCGAGCGAAAGATGCCGGCGGCACAGTTCGTAGAAGGTGGTGCGGAAAAAGTTCTCGTTCGCTTTGTCGAATGCCTGAGCGGGGATTTGTCCAATGTAAACGTTCCAATATCCGGAAAAAAGATTTGCGAGATCGAGGTCTTTTCGGAACTGTCGAAAATACTCCGTGTATCCGCCCGACGCATTGTAATGTTCCACCTGATTGAAGTATTCGGTAAAAATTGTTCGCATGGTTTGGTTTGGAACCATCATTGAGTCCGCGTCCTTAAACGTCAACATTCCTAGATAGAAGAGACTGATTGGGTAGAAGTCCTTTTCAAAAAAGGAATTCAGGTTGAATGCTTCGCTCACATTATTTAGATCATACGTCAGCTCGCCCGTCAAAATGATCTCTTCGAGCATCGCTTTGGTGTTGTTCTCGTGGAGCGTTAGTCGTTTGATCCAGCGAATGTCGGTTTTTAAATTTGGGTCAATGAAGTTGGGCGCGAATTCTCCGTCATCCTCAACAAACAACCTCATGAAATAGGTAAGGATCGTTGAGTTGTAGAGTGGCTCCGCACCGATGGCAAAGCTGTACCCATCATAATAGTTCTTCATCAGGACTCGCATGGAGTCGATCAAACTACGCTCGTAACCGTAGCCAACTCGTACCATTTCGAGGTAGTCGTTCACCTCGTCTTGAGTGAATCCAAGCATGCTCAAAAATGGTTTTCGCAGCGTAATGATTTGCGCAATATTAAACCCACTCGTTAAATCATCAATCGTCACGGGTAAAACACCGGTGATATAAACGTGTCGAACCGATTGGCTTTCCGTCCCCGCCTTGATCGCCTTAAAAAACGTACGCAAGAACGAATCGCCCGTCGTCAACTCCCGATACAATCCTTCTTGATGCGTTGTAATCAGCTGATTTGTGAAATTGTCGTACTCGTCGATGATGATGTAGAGCTTGGGGAGGTTGTGTTCGGCAATGTAGCCGATGATTCTTTCGAGTTGCTTTGATGCATTTCTGTACGTCCGATCGAAGTCGGGAAAATATGTTTTGTATCGGGTCAAAAAAATGCTCATCGCCGTTTCGCACACGCCGTCAAAACTGTCCTCGATCTTCGATCCGTCCGTTGAAACTTTTACCACCGAAAAGTTGAGTCGAAGCACAAGCAGAGATGATTTTTCTGACGTGGGGTTTTCGCCGATATAGGTTCCGCCGAAAAGTGTATCGAATTTTTCTGCGCGTCCGATGTCGTAATAGCACTCCAAAATGGAGCACCAGAGCGTTTTACCAAAGCGACGCGGGCGTAAAAACACAGGCACCTTGTACTCTTCCAATGATTGGATAAATTTTGTTTTATCGACAAAATAATAGTTCTCCTCGCGTAATTCCTCAAAGTTGGCAACGGCATACGGAATCTTCTTTTTGACGGTTAAATCGGGTTTCATAGCAATGGCTCTCTACAGTTTGAAAACTCGGTACTCCGAACTGGCGATGGTGTAAATGATGTAGCGGGTGACGGTGTAATATGGAAAATCTTTCAATATCTCATCGGCATATTTTGTCACCTGCGCGATGTCGGCGTCGAACGGTTTTTCGAGCGTCATGATCTTTTTGGTTTTCCCGTCCGCGACGGAGAAATGCTTAAACTCGGCGACGTATTTGATGTTTTTATATTTTGTGTGAGGTTTGCCGAGAAGTTCCCAGTCGCTTCGTCCGCAGGGATAGTTCACTTCAATATTGAAGACAAAGTCGAGCGAAAGATGCCGGCGGCACAGTTCGTAGAAGGTGGTGCGGAAAAAGTTCTCGTTCGCTTTGTCGAATGCCTGAGCGGGGATTTGTCCAATGTAAACGTTCCAATATCCGGAAAAAAGATTTGCGAGATCGAGGTCTTTTCGGAACTGTCGAAAATACTCCGTGTATCCGCCCGACGCATTGTAATGTTCCACCTGATTGAAGTATTCGGTAAAAATTGTTCGCATGGTTTGGTTTGGAACCATCATTGAGTCCGCGTCCTTAAACGTCAACATTC
>JAOZMR010000088.1 GCA_029934215.1 Pontiellaceae bacterium
AACAAAAATTTCACCTAATTGCCATTGCCAATTTTCACCCCCGTGAACGGTTACTATTTTTCGCATTCTTTTTTCCGGAAAATATTTCAGAGGCACGAGCGAGAAGCTCCTTTTTCCATTTAGAAATCTGGTTCGGATGAACCTTATGTTCCGTTGCTAATTCGCTCGGAGTCTTCAAGTTTTTGACCGCATCAATAGCGACTTTGGCTTTGAATTTATCTGTAAATGACCGTCTTTTTTTATTCATTTTCATCCTTCGTTTTTAATGTATTTTGAACACAAAATCCACCTTAGCCTGTGGCCCTAAAAGTTGGGGTAACCGCACCATTCAGCTTGCAAGGCAAAACTCGAAAATGGCATTTTATATGAGGGCTGAAGCTCAATATCCAACTTTCTGTTCTAAATCTACGTTTCGGGGTTTATTTTTTCTGAACCAACGGTATGATTGCTGGGAAAAGAAATTGAAAGGTGCCCATCTATGTCTCTTGAATGCCCATTCTCACCCCGAACAGCCGACGAAAATATCGTTCGGTTGACCGCTGGTTTAACGATCCTTCTTACGCTTGCAGGTCTGTTTTCATCGCTCCATTGGATCGCGCTGCTTCTTTGCTTTGACTTTTTTATTCGCGGTTTCACGGATCGCCCATGGAGCCCGATGCGCCGCGCAGCAAAAGCGCTTGCGCGTCTGTTTCGTCTGCCCCCTGAAAGAATCAATGCGGGACCCAAAATATTCGCCGCTAAAGTTGGTTTTGTCTTCTGCACTATCATCGCGATTACCGCATTTGCGGGCCAAATTCAGTCCGCCCGTATTCTGGCTGAATTGCTGATTCTGCTCGCCGCACTAGAAGCCTTTTTAAAGTTTTGTGTCGGTTGCCATATCTATTCGCTAATTCAAAGGATCAAAAGAGCGTTGAGTGAAAATTGATGGATCTGCCCGTTGGTAATAGCCGGAAATTCGCGCATGAGCTGATGGCGAAGCTCGATGGTTTAAAGCGAATTGATTCTTCCAATGCTCGGAAATATTCCACCGATTATCTTTTCGGTGATGCTCGTGGGCAAATGTTCGGCGTGCTTGAGTGCGAGGATGCCGACGGCAATGTTGTTGTCCTTATGGCGTTCTCTTGTCAGTACAACGGTGAGTGGCTCGTCGACGGATGGGTTCCTCCCATTTTTGATGTCGATACTTTTCACGAGCTGACCCAGCCTGTTTACAAACAGATCAATGAGCTAGGGCTGCAAATTAAGCAGGACCCAAAAAATAAACGTTTAATTACAGAACGCGCAGAGCTCTCTCGCAATCTAATGAAGGAGATTCACGGACTCTACATACTCACAAATTTCAACGGCGAGAAGCGCCCTCTTGTCGAGGTATTTGCCGCTAAAGCCGTTCCTGCAGGAACCGGCGACTGTTGCGCCCCGAAGTTGTTGAACCATGCTGCGCTTAATGGGTTGAAGCCCTTGGGGCTTAGTGAGTTCTATTGGGGGAAAGAGAGCAAATCCCGCAAGCGCCAGCACGGCGAATTTTACCCAGCCTGCAAGGAAAAGTGTCAGCCAATCCTTGGCTTTATGTTGAAGGGAGCAGAAAGCGTTGGTGATGAAAAACCACCAGCACCATTCCACGCTACCAGTATCTCGATCCTCTACTCCGATAGTAGCATCGTTGTTGTGAACAAACCATCTGGATTGCTTTCTGTGCCCGGAAAAGGACCAGAAAATCAGGACTGCGTGGTTGCGCGAATCAAGGAGCTTTTCCCAGACAGTCCGGATCACCCAGAGGTGCATCGGCTCGACATGGACACCTCTGGAGTCATGGTGCTTGCCCGCACCAAAGAGGCGCACCGCGAATTGTCGCGCCAATTCCACGACCGAGAAACCGAAAAAATGTACACCGCAATTCTGGATGGAGAGCTTGTTGCTGAGTCAGGAACCATTGAGCTTCCTTTTCGGCTCGATATTGAAAACCGGCCCGTGCAAATCTACGATCCCGTTCATGGGAAAATGGGTCTCACTTTTTGGAAAACGTTGAGCATCGAAAACGGACAAACTCGTGTCGAGTTTATTCCAATCACTGGAAGAACCCATCAGCTCCGCGTTCATGCCGCGTCCGAAAAGGGGCTCGGCGTTCCCATCGTCGGCGACCGGCTCTACGGCTCTGGAACCGCTCCTGGCCAGCTAAAGCTCCACGCATCTGTCCTTTGTTTCGCTCACCCGGAGACCGGCGAAAAACGTACCTTTACCTCGAAGCCGAGTTTCTGATCCGCTTTTCCAAGGTTTGGAATCATGCGCCTAAACGATCGGCTTCCGCTAGCCACTTTGCTTCGGTGGCGGTGAGTTTTTTTGTGATTTCAGCAAGCTGGACGCCGATGGCGCTGTAATCGACATCCTCTTTCCCGGATGCCATTTGCTGGTGTAGTTCCTGTTGCTGTGCCTGAAGCTTTTCCATCTGTTGCTCCATTTTTTTTAGCCCCTGTTGAGCTTCTCGCGCTTTCGCTTTTGCTTGTCGCGCTTCTTTTGGGGTCAGATTTTGGTCTTGGGGCTTGGGGCTTGAGGCAACGGATGGTTTCTTGGTTTCAACTGGCACCGTGCTACGGTCATTTTTTTCTAAATAATAATCGTACCCGCCGGGATAGCTTGCGATTTTTCCGTCGTTTACGGAGATGATGCGGTCAGCGGCGCCGCGTACGAAGGCGACATCGTGGCTGACGAAGCAGACGGTGCCTTTGTAGTCGCGTATCGCTTTCTCGAGTCCCTCGCGTCCGTGGATGTCGAGGTTGGTGGTCGGCTCGTCGAGCAACAGGAAGTTGGGTGGATCGATGAATATGCGGGCAAATGCGAGGCGGATTTTTTCGCCTCCGCTAAGAACCCCGCACTGTTTATTCACGCTTTCGCCGCTGAACCCGAAAGAGCCGAGGAGCCCGCGCACATCGCGCTCTGGAGTTTTCGGGTTGGCTTCGCGGACAACTCCGAGAATGGTTTTTTCGGGCGGCATTGTTTCGGCGAAATCCTGCGACTGATAACCCAGGACGACTTTGTGCCCTTCGCGCAACTTCCCTTCGTTCGCTTTTAGCGTGCCAGCGATCACTCGAAGCAGCGTGGTTTTCCCCATGCCGTTGTAACCAACGATGGCAATTTTCTGGCCGTTTTGAATGTCGAGGTCTACGCCTCGGAAAATCCAGCGTTCGGTGTCGTAGGAAAACCCGACGTTTTCGAGCTGCATAATTTGCGCACCGCACCGCGGCGGCGGCGCAATTCGCAGGTTAGATGCATCGGGCGGACGCGGCGGCATTCGAACCGCATCGAGCTTTTCGAGCATTTTTACGCGGCTCTGCACTTGTGCGGCTTTGGTCGATTTTGCGCGAAAACGGCGTATAAAGCTTTCGAGATGCTCTTTTTGCTCCTGATAGTTGCGGTATGCAGCGGCTTGTTGATGGTGACGTTGTTCGCGCTCTTTGAGGTAGTATGTGTAGCCGCCGGCATATTTGACTGCACCTCCGCCGCTGATTTCAAGCGTGCGGTCGGTGAGCGTTTCGAGGAGGTAACGGTCATGCGAAATCAAAAGCATGGTTCCGTTGAATCCACGCAGAAAACGCTGGAGCCATTCGACGGCGGGAAGGTCGAGATAGTTCGACGGTTCGTCGAGCATCAGAATATCGGGTTGCGCAATCAACGTGCGCACCAGCTCGGCTCGCATCTGCCAGCCGCCGCTGAAGGACTGAAATGGTTTCGTGAACTCCTTTTCCTTAAAGCCGAGCCCGCTCAACGCGGCTTCGGCGCGGGCCTTCATTTCGTAGCCGCCAAGGTGTTCGTATTCATGTTGAAGGTCGCCGAGGCGTTCGAGAAGGGGTTCCTGATTGTCGCTGGATGCCTCTTCAAGCTCTTTTTCCAATGTATGGATTTCTGCATGAATCGTTTTAAGCTCAGGAATGGAATCGGTGGAGTAGTCGATCAACGAATCGTTCAATGCGTAGGCATGGAGTTGCTGATGCAAATGGCCGAGACGTACCGTCTTCGGCATCGAAACCTCACCACTATCTGTGGAAAGCTCATCGCTAATTAGGCTGAAAATCGTACTTTTCCCCGCGCCATTCGGCCCAACCACTCCAACGTGTTCGCCTGCGTTGATGCGAAACGAAACATCCATCAGCACCTCTTGGGTGCCAAAACGTTTACTGACTTGAATGAAATCAATCATGAGATAAATGGGGCAAAAGGCTGAAAATCTACTATCGAACGGCAGGAAGCATACGGATTAACGAACACCACCGAAAGCTCAAACCCACGTAACCGCAATCAAAAATTCGTGGCAAAAGCATTTTCAGCTGCCCGCTTCGCTCGATTGTTGTTACGTTAAGCCTTTTTCATGTAGTTTAAGCCAAGCGCCTGAAGGATCGCTGAGATGATGAAATTGAACGGCTTGTTGAAGTGCGGCAGAAAATAAACATCCGTCATCGCCAACTCTGTGAGCGTCATCTTTTTTTGAATGGCCAGTGATAGATAGAAGATGCACTCTGTGTGACTCGTCTCTCCGTACGATCCGATTTGTGCGCCGACGAGTCGTAGGCTGTCGCGCTCAAAAACCAACTTCACGCCGACCTCTTCCGTTGCATTCATAAACTCGGGTCGATCGTTGTCTAAATAGTACGAACTAACCACGTTCAATCCGGCGTCTTTCGCAGCGGTTTCGCTCAGGCCTGTGCTGGCGAGTTTATTGTCGAAAACGCAAATAGCATTCGTGCCCGAAACGTTTTCAAGCCTCACCGCGTCCACGCCATTTATCTGGCTGGCGACAACCACGCCACCTTTCACCGCATTGGTCGCCAACGCCACGTGACGATGGGTTCCGGTTACAGCGTGAATCATCGCTGCCGAATCACCAATTGCATAAACATCCGGAATGGAGGTCTGCATGGTCGAGTCCACTTTAATGGAGCCGTTTTTGAGTTTCTCCGCTGTAGGCAACAGCTCCGTATTCGGTCTAAAGCCAACACATTGTATGACGAGGTCTGCATCAAAACTTCCTCGATCCGTCACAATCTGCTTCACGTTGCCGTCCTCGTCACCGACATAGCCGGTGAGTCGAGCGCCCAAAACCAGCTCCACGCCTGCTTTTTTGATATCTGACTGAAGGCGATCGGTGAATTCCGTGTCGAAATAGGCGGGAACAACGCGATCCTGCAAATCAATCAACGTCACCTTTTTACCTTTCAGGTGATACGCCTCGGCCAGTTCAATACCAATATACCCCGCGCCGACAACTGCAACACTTTCAATCTCCGGTTCATTCGCCTTTTCAATCAACGTGACCGCGTGCTGAAACAGTTTGCAGACATAGATGTTTTCGAGATCTTTGTTTTCGACATTGAAATCGATCGGCCAGGAACCCGCTGCATAAATCAGTTTATCGTACCCAACCACCCGCTCAATGCCGGTCGTCAGCTCGCGGGCTGTCACCTCTTTTTTATCTATATCGATCTTCACGACCTCCGTACTCATATGCACCTCGGCGCCGAGGCTTTCGAGCTCGTTGCAATCCGAATAAAAAAGATCCTTCACAGTCTCAACCACCCCGCTGACCGACAGCGCGATGCCACAGCCAAGAAATGAAATATTGTCATTCCGATCAAACGCGACCAACTCGTGATCTTTACTCTGCGACAACAGCGTTCGTATTGCGGAGGTTCCCGCATGATTGATTCCTACGACCACAATTTTGTTTCCCATCGTTCTACTCCTCTTTGTTTTTTAAACCCAAACTAAAACGCGCTAAAAACAGGCGAGATGCCTGCGGTACGCGCTGCGGGCATCTCGCCTTCCCCAGAGAATCTGGGCAATTCAACAGCGAGAAAGATGCTGTCTAGAAATACCGCTTCAATAAACCTTGGAACGCTTGTCCGTGGCGAGCTTCATCCTTGCACATTTCATGAACCGTGTCGTGGATGGCATCCAGACCGAGCTCTTTCGCTTTGGTTGCAATCGCTTTTTTGCCTCGGACGGCTCCAGCTTCTGCCGCTACACGAGCTTCCAAATTTGCTTTCGTATCCGCAACAACCACTTCGCCAAGCAGTTCTGCGAACTTAGATGCATGCTCTGCTTCTTCAAAGGCGATGCGTTTATACGCTTCTGCAATTTCTGGAAGCCCTTCGCGATCGGCCTGGCGGCTCATCGCAAGATACATGCCTACCTCGCAGCATTCGCCCTCAAAGTTTGCTTTCAATCCAGACAAAACCTCTTCGTCGACCCCTTTGGCAATACCAATCACATGACCATCAATAAATTCGACGCCTTCCGACGCAACGTGCTCAGAAAATTTCGAAGCCGGCGCTTTACACTGCGGGCAATTTTTCGGGGCTTCGTCTCCTTCATGCACATATCCACAAACAGAACATACGTATTTTTTCATCCTTAATCTCCTTCTTCCTTTTGGTTTAATTTAACTCAATTTCAGTGTATTCAGATATCCCGCAAAACGCAACCGTTTTACTCATGTTTTTTCCAATGGTTGGAAAAATCATTGCCAAACATGAACGCTAACGCGTCTCCGCCCCCACTGAATCGCCTCCTTGTGAGAGTTGAAAAACAGATCGATTCGCGCGGGCCCCTTGATCGCCCCTCCGCGATCTTCAACCCGACACATTCCATACCCAGGAACATTCATGACGGTTCCAAAAGGATAGAAATGCGTATCGGCTGCAATCGTTCCCTTTTGAGCCTTCGTGCCAGATGCGGTGATCCCAACACGTTTAGGCTTTCCCTTAAGAGATCCCGACGAATAGATCGGACGGAACGGCGGAACCAAGCTTCGTCTCCATCCGCAACATTTTCCGCAGTCGCAATAACCTGTCGCCTCGATAATCACCGTGTGCCGCTTCGTCCCGATCGGCGGACGAATTTCGACGCAGCCGGAAAGAAGAACCAACATCGCGCACAGGATGCCAAACTGTATCGTTGTTGTTTTTTTCATCGAATTTCGCCGTTCCAGCGGACTGCAAGCAGGCAGACATCATCCGTGAATGTAGCATCGCTATTAAACTCGGTAATCGTTTTAACGAGCGCGTCGCATAGAGACTGCGGATCGTTATTGGAGCACAGCTGGAGCAGGGTCTGAACGCGACCCGTGCCAAACTCATCGCCCGCTTCATCGGTCTCCTCAATGAGTCCATCTGTATAAAGAAGAACGCTATCACTGGGCGCGAGCTGGATTCCAAAGGTCTCATACTCGAAATTCTCAACCACCGCCAATGCGGGACCATTAACCTTCGCTGCGGCGCGAAGAAGCGAGACCGAATTCTCATTCGAGACAATAAACGGAGTGGTATGTCCCGCAGATGCCCCGGATAGAAACCCTGTTTCTGTATTGAGAATCAGATAATTGGCAGTGATGAAAATGAAATCGTCCTGCGTCTGAAGCATGGTTCGGATTTGACGATTCATTTCAGAGAGAAACTCGCCAGGATGAAGATCTCTGTGGCTCAGTTCACCGATCATAGTGTAAATAACAGCGGTAATAAGCGCCGCTCGCACTCCGTGCCCCATCACATCGAAAATCAGAATACCCGCCTCGGTATCGTTCAACTTATTCACCGCGCATAAATCTCCGCTCACGAGCGTGCTAGCGATGTAGCGATGAGCAAACTGAACGGGTCTTTTTTCGCATGGAGAAAGGAACTCCGGATAGAACTGAGGCAGAAAAGCTCGCTGGAGATTCGCGGCCATACGTAGCTCCTCCTCCATCTGCTTGTTGATCTGCGTCAACCGATGGGCATAGTGATGAAGCTTAATCTCGCTAAGATGATGTTTTGTAATATCCCGAGAAATGCCGACGATTCCCGTCGTAACTCCATTCTCGTCGTGCATCGGCATCTTAGACGTCGACACCCACGTCTCGCTTCCGTCCTCCCACGTCTCCTTCTCCTCCAAACCAAGAATAGGCTCCCCAGTATTCATAATGCGCTGTTCATCCTCAAAGGCGGCACGTCCATGCTCATCCGTAAAAATATCCAGATCGGTTTTCCCAATCACATCTTCAGGGGAATCAAAGCCGAGCCATTTCGCCCCAGCCTGATTGATTAAGATGATTCGCCCCTCTCGATCCATGAAATAAATATTATCCTCGGTGTTCTCCATCAAGGTTTGTAAAAGACTAACTTCTCTCGCTTGTGTACACATTTTGCAATCCTCCAGACGGAGGAATATACGGTTTAACAGCAAGCGGGTCAACGCCTCTTCAACATTCGTGTAAATTTGCATTCATAAACCGATACAATTCTGCTTAACTCCAACGCCTATGAAACCTACTATCTTAATTATCACCGGATATGGCGTGAACTGCGAAGCAGAGTCCGAGCATGCTTGGAAACTAGCAGGAGCGAAAACCGTGCAAATGCACATCAACGACCTCATTGCAAAACCCGAACAAATGCGAAACGTCCAAGGAATAATGTTTATCGGCGGCTTCTCCTACGGAGACCACATGACAAGCGGGCACGTATTTGCACTGCGAGTGAAACACCACCTACGCACAGAACTCCAGAAATTCATCGACGACAAAAAAATCATCATGGGCATCTGCAACGGATTCCAAACCATGACAAAGATCGGGCTACTCCCCGGCTTCGACGGAAACTACTTCGACCCGAAAATCTCCCTCATGCAGAACGACTGCGGAACCTTCCAAAACTTCTGGGTGAACCTAAAATTCGAAACCGACTCGCCATGCATCTTCACCCAAGGGCTCGACACTCTTCCCATGCCGATTCGACACGGAGAAGGAAAAATCTTCACCACAGACTCGGGAGAACTCGATAAAATCGAAGCACAAAACTGCGTAGCCGTCCGATACGCGGATAACACAGATACACCGACACAAGAATTCCCGGCAAACCCGAACGGCTCACTCAACGCGATTGCAGGCCTATGCGATCCAACAGGACGCATTTTTGGAATGATGCCGCACCCAGAGGCATACCTCTTCCCAGAGAACCACCCCAACTGGGACAAACAGCGCATCGAAAAAACTCTACCCGAGCAAGGACTAGGGCTCAAACTCTTCGAAAACGGAGTCAAATTCCTCTCCTAAAACATATTCAGGAGGCGAAACGCAATAAAAGGACAAAAATGAGCCAGCAACGACTCATAAAAAGTGACGGTGTAACAAAAAAACGTGCTGATATGAAAGGTTTTCGGCGTGACAAACATGCGCGAGGCTTCTAAAAAAGAGGCGTGAAAAAGAACCGCTCCATTTCAGAACCCTTTCAGGATGAGTTGATTACATTAAAAAAAGCGGGTCGTTCATATCGGTCGCTGGCGGACTGGGTTTTTCAGGAAAAAGGGGTACAGGTCAGTCATAATGCGGTTTTCATTTTTTTGACTCGTGAAACCACCGAGTCGGGATCTCTTTTTTTGAGGGACTGCCTCCTGATATACGGGATGGTTTGATTCGTCAGGAAGTTAAGGGGATTTGCCCAGCGAATGAATGAAATTTACGAATGAACAGCCCTTCAGATGGTCTCATCATTGCCGCTCCCTTTGGGTCGCTTCTTTTTGGGAATACAAAAAGCACGTTCGGAATACCTCAGGTCTGCCGTCAATCATTCTGCAAAAACTCTATCCCTCTTCACCCGCAACGGAACTGGGGCTATTTTTGCAGAATAATTGACGGCAGACCTGAGGTATTCCGGCTCTTCACGAATGTGCGTTTTTTAGAGGCTTTTTCTGGCTCTTCACGAATGTGCGTTTTTTAGAGGCTTTTTCTCGTGGATAGA
>JAOZMR010000342.1 GCA_029934215.1 Pontiellaceae bacterium
GACGTTTTTGTTGTACTGGTTTTTGGTACAACGATAAATTCCACTCCCCTGAGGTGGCTTCATTATAGAACAATCCAGCATTGCTGGCTTAACGTAGTGCCTTTCATCCCTGACTTGCATTGAAAATAATAATAAAATGATGGCAAAATATGTGATTATTCGTCACTCTCAAGATGCGTAACAGGAGCGTAATTTGATTTATATCAATTGTTTCAAACACAAAGACGCAAAATTCACTACGCTTTGAGTTTTTGGGGTTTTACGCGAAGCGGGTGTTTGAATATTATGCAAGTTAATAGAATATGAGAATTTGTTTTTCCAACGGTTGGAAAATAGATGTGGGAAGTTGGTTATGATTGAATGTAAAAAATGCGGGATGTTTTTAGAGGAAGATGATCCGTTTTGTTCGGGTTGCGGGCACGATCAGAGGACAGATATCGAGCCGGCTGTAATAGACCCGTTGGGCGTCTCGATCGATCCGAAGCGTAGCGTAGATAATCTACCAGAGAAAAATAGCGCCTCAGGCTCGGTTCATCTTCAATCGGAACGTTTCAATTCTTCCAATTCCGAGTGCGAGGATTTGAAGCTGTTTTCCAATGATTGGACGCTCCTGCTGGAGGGGAAACAGACTGTGTTCGATTTTCGGGTGGAACCCCAGATGGATGGGCTAAGCCAATTCGCCGTCACGGTGGAGTCAGGTTGCGGGTTCCACGCTACGGCGGCCAAACGCAAGTTGGAAAAGGGGCGGCCGTTCACGCTGAACGCTGGCGGTCTGGTTCCGTCGACCGACGCAGCGGGCTTGAATGTGTTTGATCTTTCGGTTTCCTATCAAAAGGAGGGTCGTCCTTTCTCCTATTGCGCCTCGTTTACGCAACATATACACAGCACACAGGTGGATTCCGTAAAAAACATTCATATCGAAGTGAAGGGCCATGCTAACGATCTGAACCTAAACGACCCTGGAGACGAGTTGTTGCATATCGGCACGATTCAACAGGGCCATGCGACCGATAGGCAGATCAAAACGATTCAAAAAATGGTGGAGAGCGGAAAGTGGAACAGCCTTCAGAGCGAGCTGTCTAAACTTCCGCCGATCTGGAAAGATATTTCGCTCGAAGAGGACGAGATCGACCACGCCCTCTGCGATGCATTTCGCGACCTGAGCGCGTTGCCACCGCCGCCCGCCGCCGCCCGTCGCAATCGGATCACCCTCGAATCGGACGGTCGCAAAATCCATCTTCTATCTGGTGACACCATTCAGCTCGGTCGCCAGCGCAGCAACGCGGCGGGGCAAGATGTCTGCGACATCGTCACGCGGCTGTTTGATGCCACCGGCACCATGCCGCGCGAAGAAAACCTCTACATTTCCAAAGAGCACTGCTACATCGTCAAAACCGGCACCACTGTGAAGATTCACGACGGTGTTCAAGGAAGCGGGGAGCTGAAATATAAAACCTGGGTCAACGGGGTATTCCTTGACCAATCGATGCTCTTGCCGGCCGGTGCCGCCACCGTCTGTTTTGGGAATCCACACGACACAGAAAAGCGACTCTCTATCACCACCCGTCTGATTCTTCAAAAACGCATCGATGGAACCTCAGAGCCTGCTGGCATCCTACTGAATCGAACCGACGGCATTCCCGAATGCTGGCTGATTGTTTATGGCGACCTTCCGCTCAAACATCTCGGTGCCGAGTGGGCGGGATGGTGTCTGACGCGCCACCAAGGCGGCTTCTGCTTTGGGCGGGGCGATGCCCCGCAATGGCTCAAAACCGGCGAACAAATTTTTGCCGAAAGCCGCGCGGTCGTAGTGAACGAATTCGCGCCTTGGGGGCTGTGAGAATGTCGAATATCGAACAAGGAATATTGAATGTCGAAGGCGGGAAATTGAGGAACGAGAGAATGGATGAATTTGACATGGATGGGTCGATCCCAGGCGTGAAACCTGCTGGCGCGAAAAAGCAACAGAGCGGGATGGATTTGGATACCGACGGTTCCTTTAACGGAAAACGTCCGGTCATCGGCATCATTGATCGCTACGAAATCACCCGTCCGCTTGGGAAAGGCGCATTCGGAGAGGTGTATCAGGGGTGGGACACGGTGAGCCGACTTCCCATCGCCATCAAAATGATTCCCGCCGAAGTGGGGGCAGATCATGAAGAGATGGAGGAAATCCGCTATAATTTTGGACTCACCTCCAAACTGTACCACCCAAACATCGTCTCACTTCTCCACCTCCATCCCGTCGACAATACCGACCAGCGCGCACGGGAACTTGGGTTTAAAAAAAGCGATTTCCTCATCATAATGGAATACGCGCCCGGCGAAACCCTCTTCGCCTGGCGTCGCCGCCAGCCGAACCGGGTGCTGTCGCTGGATAAAGCCCTGTCGTGTTGCGCAAAAATCGCCGAAGCCATCGACTACGCCCACAGCCAAAACATCATTCACCGCGACATTAAACCGAAAAATGTGATGGTGACCCGTCAATCGACAACCGGAAATCATCCATCGGAAATGTCCATCAAGGTCTTAGATTTTGGTTTAGGAGGCTAGAAAATTTAACGTGAACACAGATTGATTTTACAAACCCCTGCT
>JAOZMR010000089.1 GCA_029934215.1 Pontiellaceae bacterium
CGTCATTCAACTTGCGAGGCAAGTCTCTGAAATGGGCGTTTTGTATGAGGGCTGGAAGGTGAAGGGGCTGGCTTCTCATATTCTTTTGATGGTCGAAAAACAGTTGGCTGACGATTGGGAGAAGCTTTATGCATACCGCCCAGTTCTGCTTGAAACCTATGCGGAGTGCGGACGTTTCAAGGGGAGTTGTTATACGGACGCGGGATGGTTACGGGTTGGAAAAACCTCCTGCCGAGATCGTAAAGATGAGAAAAAACCCATTCCAGAAGAAATTTTCATAAAGCCAATCTGTGATACGTGTCGAACCCAGTTGTGTTCTACGCCAAACACGTCGACGATCGTCGGACCTCCGCAAGAACAAGAAACCACGACGGACAGGGTTGAAGAGGATTCAGGTCGCGCCGAACTAGAAGAGTGCCGTCTAACGGCTCGTTTCCTTAAAATGTTTGGTCAAGTTTACGAACACCCACAGGCGAATATCCAGCAAATATCCGAGTCGGAAGAAGAGATGAAAACGGAGGTGGATTTGTCAAAAACCCTACACACACACATTCAAGCCACAATCGATCGGCTTCATGAACATCAAACCATACTGGTGGCAACGGATACTGGACAATGCTGGATCCACGAAGAAATCGGTGGCAAAAAAGATCCCAAAACAAGCCCCATTGAGCAAAAGGAGAGCTATAACTGGATCAAAGCATACCGCGCCGTTTGCAACGCCCAGAAGCAATGTCAAACCACGCAGCTCGTGATGATCGCCGACCGCGAAGGCGACATACACGAACTCTTCTGCGAACGACTCGATCACAACCGAAACGCCGAACTACTCGTACGCGCAGAACGCTCGCGCAACCAAAAAGCCATCGACGCGAACGGGGACTACGACGACCTCTGGACCCATCTCGAAGCCCAGCCCATCTTGACCACCCAGAAACTACTCATTCCACAGCACGAAGGTCGACCCGCCCGCTTTGCCGATTTACACATCCGAAGCACGAAAACAACCCTCAAACCGCCACAAACAAAAAAGGACTATCCGGAAATAACACTCAGCGCAATATACGCCACAGAACACAACCCTCCCGAAGACGAAGCCCCACTCGAATGGATGTTCCTGAGCACCGTGGACGTCACCAACGCATCCGATGCACTCACCCAACTCGAATGGTACACAAAACGCTGGGGGATCGAAATGTATCATCAAATCTTCAAAATCGGATACAACCGCGAAGGACAACAACTCGACAGCGCAGAACGGATCTACAACTGCTTAGCCATCGATCTGGTCGTCGCTTGGCGCATCTTTCTTCTAACCATCCAAGAACGCGAAACGCCCGAATGCGACTGCTCCCCATACTTCAGCGAAAACGAATGGATACCCTTAAGCACCTTTGTAGAAAAAATCAAACCGAACCCAACCACCCCACCCACGCTCAACAAAGCCATAGCATTGCTTGAGCGATTGGGCGGACATTCTGGACGAGTCGGCGACGGAAAACCTAGCAGTGAAGCCCTATGGCGAGGCATGACACGGCTGTCGGACATCAGCGAAGCCTATCGAATATGCGCCTGATTTTTAGGCTGAGATTGCTGCCATCGGACAGCCCGCAGAACTGCTACGCAGTTTCTGTGACGGCGAATTTGTCTTTGAAGTTTTTGTAGCTGTTAACCCAGTCGAACTTGATGTCCGAAGAGACGGCTTCAAAGTGGTTTTTGCCGCAGTTGATTTTAGACTGCTCCACCGGAGTTAGATCCGACCATTCTTTATCGGCTTTCGTTTCGACAATAAAGAAGAGCTTCACGTGCTCGCCCGGTGCTTTGTAGACAATGGTCCAGTCGGGTGAATAGTTCCCGTATGGCGTTTCAATCACAAAGCCACCTTTCTTTAGTTTGGTATACATAAAGATGTTCGGGTTGCTCTCCAGGTTCTGCGCAAAATCATACTCGCCGTTACTGTCCATTTTATAGAACTGATGAAGGGCGCGGCGGTTTTCCTGTTTGGACTGATACACCTTCTTCTGCTTAATAAGCACTTCGAGGCTTCCCGAATCTTCGTCGATCACATCCGCTTCAAATAGTTTTGCGCTGTCGAGTTCGTAGCCATCGATAATTTCGTAACCTTGAATATTCGCCGCTTTGGTATCCACCAACCGCGTAGCAATCTTTTGAGTCACGGCTTCCAAGAAATCCTGATAGTTCAGCAACTCGCGGCGCTCGACCCCTTTCAGTATTCGAATAATTGCCAGGCGCGGAAGCATCGTGTGGTACATGATGTGATCGATAATCTGCAGATCTGTTTTCTGATCCCGTGCGCTATCGAGAAAGAGCTCCTCTTCCGCATCCCCATCTTTCTCCAGCACAATCTTGCTGGCGATATCGAAGGTCACGTGTGCATCGGTCACTTGATACACACTCTTAACCTTCACGTTTTTCAGGTACTCGTTGATTTCTTCAACGCACTCCTGAATGTACGCGTCCTGATCCAGTTCAAAGCTATAGATCGAGCGTTTCGCCAAGTGCTGTTTCAGTGCGGAGAGAATCGCTTCAAAATCATCCTTCGCAACATACTTCCACTCCTGGTTGGTGACCGGCTCCTCATCGCCATTTTTAATGGCCACTTTTTTAGTTCCCTTCTCGGTCATGATCGCGACGAACGATTCCTTAATCTTCGAAGCATGTTCCACCAATGTTTCATCGGTGAACTCAATCGACGCAACATCCGCGCCCTTAACGACCAAATTCTTGTCATTAAGAATGTTCTTCTGAACCAGCTCCTGCTTAAAGGTATCCACCAGCTCCGCCGTAATTTTCCGTTCCGGCACGCCCGCCTCTTTCAGCGTATTGAGAATCACCGCGTGCGTCACCTCATCCTTATTGAAGCCCATGTTTTCGTTGAAATCTTTCTGTAGAGTATTGGCAAAGTGATCGTAGTGATCATTCGCAATCACGGTCAACTCATTCACTTCCGGGTCGAGAATACGCTTCCCGTGCACATTAACCGGCAAACGCAATCCGCGCCCAATCTCCTGCTTCTTTGCAATCTCGTTATGACTATTCTTCAGCGTACAGAGCGTAAAGATATTCGGATTATCCCACCCCTCGCGCAACGCCGAGTGCGAGAAGATAAAAGCCAGCGGTTCTTTGAACGAAATCAGCTCATCTTTCTTATCGAGAATCAGCTGGATTCCGCGATCAATATCTTCCTGAGATTTTGAGAGAACCGCGTCGCCTTTCTTATTGTACTGAACCTCAGTGGCCTTGCTCTTTTTGTCGCGGGCAAAATAGCCCTCACGCGCTTTCAACACGTCGGCATAATCCGGGAACAAGTCCGCGTATTTCGCAAACTGCCGCTTGTATTTATCCGATTCAACCAGCGTCTGATAGGTCTCGTCGAAAATCTTCAAATACGCACCGCGCCCGTCCTCCGCTTCGTCATCACGAATATTGCTCACGGAATCGATAAAGAACAGCGACAGCGTTTTAATGTGTTCGCCTTTATCCAGAATCGAAAACTGCTTATCCAAGTGGTTCTGAATCGCCAGTCGAATCTGAATACGCACCGCTTCGTTACCGGTTACATCGCAATTACTGCTTTCCAGCTCCAACTCAAGAACCGAATCTCCGTTGGCAATCTTCAGCGGCTTCAATTTATGCGGATTCTCCGCTACGCGCATCCCTTCGTACTGGGGCAGATTGCCCGAAAGCTCATAGAGCGACGCGTTGCCCAGCACATCAAACTTATCGCGCTTAATGCGCCCGCCCTGTTCCTGATGGAAAATTTCGATCCGCGCCTTCAGCTCTTTGGTAAACGCCACATAGCGCACATACGCCGTTTCTTTGGGGATCACCCCATAGACCGTTTTCACCTGAATCCGCTTCACCAAATCCTGCGTAAACGCATCGTACGAATCCAGCTTGTAGATCAGATTGAACGGAAACTCTTTCTTATGCGTGGCGGAATATTTGAGCACAAACAGCGGGTTAAGCTCCTGCATGGCTTGAAGCGACTTTGATTTCGCATTTTTCGACCCTTCCATCACTTGTGGTTCATCCATGATGATGATCGGCTTAACATCTTTTAGATCTTCCCAGAGAGATTGAGTATCACTTTCACCCGCTGTTCTAATTTTTGTTACATCACTGGCAAATGCATGTCGATTGATCACGCAAATATCCAGCTCATGCGTATCGATAAACTGATTGATCCGTCCGGGCTGGCTGCTGTTATAGACAAAGCTGTGTTTGAGGATGTCCAGATTGTGCAGACGGCTGAAATGGTCCTGCAGCATCGCAATCGACTTTTCGACCCCCTTGCGGATGGCAATCGACGGCACCACAATCATAAACTTTTTAAAGCCATACTCTTCATGCAGGCGCAGAATGCTTCTCAGGTAAACGTAGGTTTTTCCCGTCCCCGTCTCCATCTCAATCCCGAAATTTCCCGCACACAACTCCGAGTCGGAAAAAATGTTATTATTCAGCTGAAGCCCGCGCAGATTCTCCAGCATCCGGCTTCCGACGGTCAAATGCGGGTTACGAGCTTCCGACTCAAAAAACCACCGATCCCCGCCGTACATACCCGGAGCCTGTTTCGGCAAGCCATCAAACAGCTTTACCGTCGAATCAATCGCTTGCGCCTGATGCGCCAACGCATCATCGAACTCAAATTTAATTTTTTCTGACATAACGCGAGCCTCCTTTAGATAAACTCAACGGTGTAGGTCTGTTTATCGTCGCCCGTATTGCGGTCGATCAGCGCCGAGAGCGTGCGGATGGTTTTATCCTTTAGCGCAATATCATCGCCAAACGCGCTATCGCGTAAAACAAATTTAATCGGCAATGGCTCGATTTCTGCGAGATCGTTGATTAACTCCTGCGTGATCTCTTCTTCCAGGCAAACCAGATAGCTATCCGCAAACAGGTAGGTGCGCTCACCGATTTCATCCAGTTGTTCCACCGACGCCGAGAGCGGCACATCCGCCTGTCGCAGCATAATTTCGTACACCACATCCAGATCGGTGGCCGTTGGGGTGAAGTCCAGCTTGTCTTTGTTCGAGGCGTTTTTGTAGACATTTTCCAGCAGGTCGCCGCCCTGCAAATCCTCTTTCAGCCAGTTAATGTTGGTGTCGCCCGTTTTGAACACCTTGAAGCCGACATCGAGGTTTTCAATCCCTTCCTTGTCGGCATAGTCGGCCTTAACCTTTTCTCCCGCGCGACGGATGCGTTCTTTGCTGATTTCGGCGATGGTTTTATAGCCCGCTTTAAACGCCTCGGATGTTGAATCACACGCTTCCGGGATCTGAACCATGATTGATTTTCGATTCCCGCCATCTTCGGCGTTGAGTTGCATAACGGCGTGGGCTGTGGTGGAAGATCCAGCAAAGAAGTCCATAAAAATTTCACCTTCAGAGCTTGAGTTTGCAGCCATTTCAATAAATTTCGCAACAACAACTTCATCCTTGGGAAAATCAAAAATCTTTTTTCCAAAGAGTTTTCCTAATCGTTCCGATGCTGAACGAGCAGGTTGATAAAAGACACTAGGTGGAGTCACGCTGTCAGTTTCATGTAGATAGCGCCTAACCATGATACTGGTTTCAGTTACAAATGATATGCGCCCTTGCTCTACCATTGAGTTGAAAGTTTCCTGATCAAACCCCCATCCGCGATTAGACCTCAAAGGTATTACTTGTCCAGCTTGGGGGTGCTTAAGCTCAAAACGCCGTCCTCCTGGAGCAGTTGGGTCATCTTCTTTGTATGCACCTCTCTCATCAATTTTAGAAAATCGCCTAAGCCCAAAAGATGGAGTTGCTTTCATTGACCGAAACCAGCCAGCAAGCTTCTTGGATGCGCCTTTAAAATCGTCACCGCACTCTTTTTTGAGACGTTCGACCTCCTTTAGAACCGGCTCGACTCCCTCCTTCGCTATTCGCCAACCTCCTGGCAGAGAAAATCTACTTTTCGCATAAACCAAAACATATTCATGCGCAACGCCTACATGTTTAGCATCATTCTTATTTGCTCCTTCCCAAATCAACCTCGCGACGAAGTTTTCTTCTCCAAAAACAACCTCACAGAGCTTACTCAAATTGTTCACTTCATTGTCATCAATACTGATAAAAATAACCCCATCCTCTGTAAGTAGCTCACGCGCAATTTTAAGGCGCGGGTACATCATGTTGAGCCAGTTGCTATGATAGCGTCCCGAGTCCTTCGAGTTTTTCACCAGCCGCTCGCCGTCTTCAGAAACATTGCCCTCCGCCCGGGCGCTCTCCGCCTGACTCATCTTAAAGTTGTCTTTATAAACGAAATCGTTGCCTGTGTTGTAGGGCGGATCGATATAGATCATTTTGATCGCGCCATAATAGTTTTTCCGCAGGAGCTGGAGCACTTCAAGGTTGTCGCCCTCAATAAAAATATTTTCGGTAGTTTCCGGGTTCTTGCTCTCGTCAGGTACAAATTTCAGGGTTCGGCCCGCCGACTTTTCGAAGGCTTTCTGCTTGGCGGCCTGCTTACCGGGCCAATTGAGCTGATACTTTTCTTCACCGACCTCTTCAAATTGGCCCAGCTCCGCTTTCAGGGCTTCGATATCCAGCTGGCCGTCTTTCACCGCGGCGGGAAATAGCGCTTCGAGTTGTTTGAGGTTTTCGTTCACGGGATCGATGATCTCTTGGCTCACTTTGGGGGTTTCACTCATGGGATAGATCCTATAGATAATTCGTTTTTAGTAAATTGATCTGTTCTTTAATTTGTTTATTCAGGGCGACTTTATCCTGCGCCATCACGGCGCGTGATTTGTCGGCTTTCAGCGCTTCCAACGTTTTCAGGTCGCGCAGCAGGTTCAGCGTTTGACGGCCATCAAACCAGACCTTTGAATCAAACAGGGCGCGGGCTTTCATGAAAATGCGGTCGTTCTCGCACAAATAGGCTTTGGTCATCGCCTCCAGATAGAGGTCGCGCTTGTTGGCGCGGTTTTTGAGATCGGTGAAATCGAGGGCTAGCGGATGATGTTTTGTCACAACAAGCTCTTCCACCACAATCTCGCTGGTTTCGGTTTTGCTCAAGCGTTTATGGGCAAAGCAGAGTGCCTGCTGCGCGGCATCGTAAAAGCGCAACACGCAGTAGGGTTTGATCAGGTTTTGGATGACGCGCCCGACAAATGCTGCATGCTTAATATCCGCGAGCTGAATATCGAGAAATAGGATCACGGCGCAGTTATATTCCTCGTTGATCAGCGAGGGAATGGCTTCGCCGCTGATCTGATGGGTCAGCGTCACACGTTTAAGGTTTTCCCGTAGCCGTTTTTTCTCACCGGCCTTGAGATCGGCGCTCGTGAATGTTTTCAGGTTCAGGCGCTTGCCGTTGCTCCCAATTTTATAATTGGCGGGGATATTAAACATCTATTCCACCACCAAAAAGGAGATGAGTTCAAAGTCATCCTGGGTTTCGTCGGCAAAGGCGTTGTTGAATCCGCCGAAATCAAAAATACTGGTTTCTGCCGCTTCCTCTTCCACGCCTTGAATGGATTCGATGGCGCGGGTCAGAATGTTGGAATAGAAGCTCATCTCTTTCACGTTGTTGGTGCGTTCAAGAAATCCTTCAATCAATTCCGGGTGCGTTTCGCTCTGTTCATAGCATAGCTTACGGTAGAGGTTCAGCACTTCACGCGCTTGGCGGTTGCCGTAGTGCACTTGCCCGTCGTTGTCCATGTAGATCAGGTAGTATGGATAGAGCGAACTGTCGCTTTTCGGTTTTTCTTCGTCGTTCCGGTGCTTGAAGCAAAATAGGACACCTGCTTGATCGCCGGGCGTAATCGAGTAAATCCCGCGCGGATTCTTGGTGATTTCCGGCGTGTGCTTAATAAAATAGGCCAGTTCAAACAGGTATTCGTTTAGATTGAGGTCGGTGAGCGATATGTTCTCGCTCGCTTCGTCAATATCGATCACCTCATCCTTCAGGCGTTCGAGCTGGCGCGTTCGGAAGCTGATGTCGTTCATTTCCGGTTCGAGATCATTTTCATTCCCTGAAGAGACAATGTTTACCCCGTGCATCTTGCTTTTCACTCGTTTTTCCAGACTCAAGTATTCGTTGAGTTCAAGCGCGGGGAAAAAGTTGATCATTTTGATTTGTGTATTCTTGCTGCCGATGCGGTCAATACGGCCGAATCGCTGAATCAACGATACGGGGTTCCACTGAATGTCGTAATTTATCACGCAGTCGCAGTCCTGCAGGTTTTGTCCTTCGGAAATACAGTCGGTTCCGATTAAGACATCGACCTGTTCGGATGCGGGCACTTCGTGCTTCACTTTCGATTTGGGGGAGAAGGCGGAGAGTACCCCATTAAAGCAGGCGTCGATCGCTTTGTTGCTGACCTTGGGCTTATCAGATCCGGTGACCATCGCGACGGTTACGTTGTGTTTTAATAAATGCGGCGTCAGTTCTGCGTACAAATAGCGGGCGGTATCGGCAAAGGCGGTAAAGATCAGCACCTTCCTGTTTCCCGGATTATAAGGCGTGGTCTGCACTTTTTCTTCAACCTTCGCCAGTAGATGCTGTAATTTGTTGTCGCGCTTTTCATTTAAAATGACCAGCGCTTCGGCAGCAATCTCGTCGAGGATCTGTTTGTCGTAATACAGGTCGCTGAGGAACTCATCACGCTTGAGGTGCTTCAGCTTAATATCATATTTATAATCCAAACTCGCGCCATCGTCTTCCATGGAATCATCCACAAACGCAACGTCATCGGCGTTGTTCAAAAGCAGGGAGATGGTGGTATCAATTTTGCCGCGCAAGCGGCCGATGGTGGCGTGGAAGGAATAGACCGAGCTATCCAACCGTTTAAATAAATTAAAGCGATGTAGCTTGGACGTGAGGAACTCACGGTCTTCATGGGTGAAGATCACCTTATCGTTGTATTTGGTTTGATACTTTTCGCGGTACGCAGCCTTATGCTCATTCTTGATGTAACTCATCGGCATATAAATCGCCATCATCAACTCTTCCAGCCGATCGTTGGTTGTCTTAAAGCTGAGGTATTCATTTTGCGAATCAATATCTGGAGAGAATGTGTCGGGCTTCATCTTTTCAGGGAATGTTCCAACCTGCTCGGTTCCGTAATAATCGGTGATGTGTTTGCGGCTACGCGAGATGGTCATCAATTCTAGGAGCTTATAAAAATTGGAAGGCAATTGATCCAAAAGGTTTTTTTTATCCTTATCTTCATCAGCATCCCACCGGTTGATACTCTGCGTGGTTTTGGTGAGCAGGTTCCCGATGCTTGAAATCCCTTCATCGTCAAAGGCACTGTCGTTGTCGCCTGTGATCATGCTGATCTGGTTCTTTAAGTCGTTAAGCGAGTTGTTTACCGGGGTCGCAGAAAGCAACAGCACTTTGGTTTTCTGGTTCTTTTTGATTACTTCGTGCAGTAAGCGCTGATAGCGGGTCATCCCTTCATCGCGCTCGGTGCGGTTCCGGAAGTTGTGCGACTCATCAATGACGATTAGGTCAAATTTGCTCCAATCGAAACGTTTCAAATCCCAGCCACTTTTCGAGTCACCTTTGTAGCGGGATAGATCGGTGTGGAACATGATTTTGTAGTAGAAGGTCTCATCCAAAATGCTGTCTTTGTAGGCCCCCCGGAACGAGTTCCAGTTTTCATACAGCTTTGCCGGCGTGAGCACCAAAACGTTATCCTGCCGTAGCTCGAAGTATTTGATGACAGCAAGTGCTTCAAACGTTTT
>JAOZMR010000343.1 GCA_029934215.1 Pontiellaceae bacterium
TGGGTGAATCGGGCTTAAAACCGTTCATGCGCGGGAGAATTTTAGCCACGAGAGATGGGGGGCATTGCCGATTGGAGATTTCCGATTGCCGATTGTAGAAGAAGAGTTCCAAACCTTGGAAAATCCCCAAACCATGGAAAATAGAAGCTTTTTCATAAAACGTAGACGAGCGCTTCCAGCCTCGTTCTTTGGGTGAATTGATCTTGAGACCGTTCATGCGCGGAAGAATTTTAGCCACAAGAGATGGGGGGCATTGCCGATTGGAGATTTTCGATTGCCGATTGTAGAAGAAGAGTTCCAAACCTTGGAAAATCCCCAAACCCTGGAAAACAGAAGATTTTCATAAAACGTAGACGAGCGCTTCCAGCCTCGTTTTTTGGGTGAATCGGGCTTAAAACCGTTCATGCTCGGGAGAATTTTAGCCACGAGAGATGGGGCATTTCCGATTGGAGATTTCCGATTGTAGAAGAAGAGTTCCAAACCTTGGAAAATCCCCTCCAGGGAGGGGTGCCGCAGGCGGGGTGGGTTCTTTGGAGGCTGGGAGAGCATTGCCGAATGAATCTTGCCGCTTTCCTCTTCGCGCATGATGAACACGTCCTGCCATCCAGGCCAGAGGCAGGATGCCTCTTCTACGTTTTGGATCCCTCTCCCCTCGGCTGTTCCTCTGACTTCCTCTAGCGTAGCGGTTGTGGAAAATCTTAATGGAGATTGGTGGGGCTGGAGATCTTTCCCACGGATGGTAAAACGCCCCACGGATCCAGATGGCGACTCTGACCCAAATCCGTGGGACGTTTTACCATCCGTGGGAACCTTTCTTCTCCGACTTCAAAAACCGTCCAATCATTCTTTGTTTTCTCTGCGCTCTCTTGTTGCTAGAAGTCTTCCGAGCATGAACGGTCTCAAGCTCAGTTCACCCAAGGAACGAGGCTGGAAGCGCTCGTCTACGTTTTATGAAAACTCTTCTGTTTTCCAAGGTTCGTAACTCTTCACTCGCCTGTTCCTCTGACTTCCTCTAGCGGAGAGGGGAGGAATGTTGAATATCGAACAAGGAATTTCGAATGTCGAAGGGAGAGGCATTTTCAATGGCCGAGTTCCAAGGGTTGGAACCCTTTTTTACAACCGCTATCGCTAGAGGAAGTCAGAGCGAAGAGATCGCAAAAACAGCAGGTTATTTCTGCGCGGCGCCTAAGTACGGTTTGACGAGGGCTTCGGGGTTAAACCCCCGCGGCTACTCTACCGGTTTCTGCGGACAACTGTTTCAGATATTCGACCTTCAATATTTGACTTTCCAGATGCTTTACATAGGCATCTTTGTATGCCATGTTCGTATGCATGAGAACGACATTGAATATTGACGAAGGGATGCTGGCACAGGCCTCGCGCTTGACGGGTGTCCGCGAAAAAACGGCTCTGGTGCGGATGGGGCTGGAGGCACTGGTGGCGCACCGTAGCGCGGAGCGTCTGGCGGCTCTGGGCGGCACGGAGAAAGAGGCGGAACGAATTCCGCGTCGGAGACCGTCCTGATGATTCTGGTGGATACGTCGGTCTGGATCGACCACTTCCGCAAGCCGAGTAAGCCTCTTTCGGCTTTGCTGGAGGCCGAGAAGGTTGTGATGCACTCCTTTGTGCTCGGCGAAATCGCCTGCGGCAATCTAAAAAACCGAAAAGAGATTATCGCGCTCCTTCACGCCCTGCCCAGTGCACAAAAAGCGAACGACGATGAGGTTCTGTTTTTCATCGAACGCCATAAACTCAATGGCCGTGGAATCGGACTGATCGACACCCATCTTCTCGCCTCGTGCTTCATCGACAAACATCGCCTCTGGACAGCCGATAAACGACTCAGCGCCGTCGCGGAGGAGATGGATATTTCGTTTTCTCCGAAGAGTTGACCCCCTATTTATCATCTTGTCGAAATTCTTTCTCTTTTACGCACATCACAGGGGTGTTTTCGCCCGCCAAAGAGCCAGGGGAACACAAAACAAAGGCAGACAACTTTTCCTCAACGAAAAATCGCTGAGTTCGCAAAGTTTCGCAGAGGTTTTTCTTTGCGATTGAGCGATGAACAAGACAAAGCAAAGGTGGACGCTCTTCTTCTGGAGATGATTCAGCCGAAGGTTCATGAGATTGAAGCAAAATTCAGCCGTGGCGAAGGACTGTCCAATGAGGATATCAACACGCTTTTGCTGAAGTCGCAATACAACCACATCAACCATCTGGATCATAAGCTGAACGAGGTCACTGAAAACGTAGTTTCGTTGAAACTGAATTTCAGCGAATTGAAAACTGATTTTGCGCAACATCAGACCGACATCCAGAAAATGATCAAATCTTTTGCGCGTATTACAGGCGCATTTTTGACCGCGAAAAAACGCTAAGTTTTCGCTAAACAGATTCTGTACTCTTTCTGTTTTAGCGTAAATTTAGCGTTTTTTCGCGGTCAAAATCTTTTCCTTCTGGGGCATGAACAGGCTGGAAGCACTGTCCTACGTTCCATATCCTCCGTCGCCGTAGGCTCGGACAAGTTCGCGTTCTCTGGTTAAGCCAGCAATGCTGGGCTGTTCTATTCAATTGAAAGGTATTGAAGT
>JAOZMR010000344.1 GCA_029934215.1 Pontiellaceae bacterium
TGCGTCGCCGGCAGATAAGTGAAGATAAGTGGTCAGAACTCCCCCTCCGAAGTTCATCTCTACTCCACTAACGAAGCGGTTGTGAAAACCTGATCCAGCTCGCTTCCAACCAATGGACCCATTTCTCCCAATCGGAAATCGAAAATCTCCAATCGGAAATGCCCTCTCCTTTAGCGAAGCGGTTGTGAAAACCTGATCCAGCTTGTTTCCAGCCACTGGAACCATTTCTCCAAATCGGAAATCGGAAATCTCCAATCGGAAATGCCCCCCTCTCCACTAACGAAGCGGTTGTAGAAAAACCATCTACAACTCAGCGTCTCTGCGTTAAACAACTACGCTTCAGTAATTTCACACAATTCTCCTTCGTCACTAACGCCAACTCCTCATGTCTCTCCAAAAATGGCATCAGATCATCATGAACTTGCCCCCAATGAAGCTCATTCAATCTGGAAGAAATCACATCGCCCCACGTTTTCAAGGAAAGCGGCAGTCCCATCCATCCCGTTTGAAGCAGTGCCTCATTCAAAAAACTTAGATTTGGGGCAGGCCATGTTCGATCCGACAAATACCAAACCAAATCATAGATATCTCGCCCCTTTGTATACTTGCGCGACAAAACGGCATGCAACTTACCCGCCAGCAACGACGCCTTATCGTAATGACTCACACGTACAGTTACAAACCGACGACAAAGAGTCGTCTCCGTCACCGCTCCATACGGAGGATTTGTATCAACCTCAAACTTAACCGACAGCACCTCGCTTTTGTGAGGAGACGCCCCCAGTTCAAACAAAAGCCCCGGAAACTTAATAAAAGCCGATCGCACAGTTTTCTCACGAGAAACCTTGATGATCACCTGATAATTCTCACCTTCAAAACCAGCCTTCACCTTCCGTAAAACATCTTCAAACTCGCACGATTTGCACGGATCAATCAGCGAAAAATCTAAATCTTCAGAATAACGAGGAAGATGATATAAAAACCGAAGAGCGGTTCCGCCAAGAAATGCCCAGTTTAAAAAAGCACCCTGCTCCTGAAGGATTTGTAAAATCCGAGCCTGTAAATATTCGCGAATCAGATTCTTCTTCTGAAAAACATCTTCCTTATACATCAACTGTTGACGGATAAATTCCTTCATAACTCAATGTACTCCTCTTTTTCAGCCATAGAAACAACACACTCAACAGCTCTGCCCAACTTTGCACTACCTGTTGACTCGGCATAACTACACAATTGCTCTAGATTCAACTGATCCAAATTCTGAAGACGAAGCCCTCTTAAATATTCAACATGATCTCCACCTGGAGTTAAATATATTAGATCAAGCAACGCCTTTTCAGGAACAGCAATAAAAATGGATTCATCATCCGACAAACTCAAAGATGTATATCCCGAGAAAAGGCTCTTCTTAATATGTTTAAAAGAGAACGTCCCAACGGACATCGTTATAGATTCAGGGCGCCCAGTGGTCACGCTGGTTACAACCGGAACATATTCAGGAATCAATCCATAATGAGCCAACGCTGACTGCAAACTAACATAGGATGCCGCTTTCATACGATTTGCGATCAAAAATGGGTGCGGGTCCCTTTTACGATACGGTTTCGCCAACATATACAACGATCGTCGAAGCTGAATAATCTTCCCCGTCCTCACCCAACGGGACAACTGACACCGCAACGAGTCAGCTCCACTCTCTCCAGCCAACAAAAGGGATGAAGAAAACACAGACTCGCCACCAGCAATAGAAAGTAACTCACTAAATTTCATAGCATCAACCTTACACAAATGTCAATTTAGCGCAACGGTTTTTGTATTATTCAACATATTTAATGAACGCAAAAACACCAACCTCATACAAAACGCCGGTTTTCAGGATTTACCTCACAATATGAATAGAGCCACTTCGACCTGAAAGCTACAAACACATGGAGATTTACGTCCCATCATTGCCGCTTCCTTTAGGTCGCTTCTTTTTGGGGAATACAAAAAGCACGTTCGGAACACCTAAGGTCTGCCGTCAATCGTTCTGCAATTAAAATTCTTCCAACCATCGGAAGTCCACCCTTCCAAAAACCGGCAATCAGCAATCTCCTCTTTCTTCTACCAAAGAACCCACCCCGCCTGCGGCACCCCTCCCTAGAGGGGATTTTCCAACCGTCGGAATCCTATTCCTTCAATCGGAAATCGGAAATGTTCTCCACTTTCGATATTCGACATTTCTTGTTCGATATTCGACATTCATCTCCTCTCACCTCTGCCCCCCTCCGAAGTTCCTCTAGCGATAGCGGGTGGTAAAAATTCTTCTGCGCATGAACGGTTCCAGACCCAATTCACCCAAAGAACGAGGCTGGAAGCGCTCGTCTACGTTTTCTGAAAAGTTTTCTGTTTTCCAAGGGGTGGAACATTTTTCTCCCAATCGGCAATCGGAAATCTTCAATCGGAAATGCCCCCCCCCCTCTTCCTCCAAAGAACCCACCCCGCCTGCGGCACCCCTCCCAAGAGGGGATTTCAAATCCTTGGACCCATTTTCTCCCAATCGGCAATCGGAAATCTTCATTCGGCAATGCTTCCATCTGGGGA
>JAOZMR010000345.1 GCA_029934215.1 Pontiellaceae bacterium
CCTTATAAATCAATGCTTTGGGCCAAACGGGTCGCACCACCGCTCTTCTCCCGCGCGGCTTTTTGCGTCGGAAGCAAGGACAAGTTAGAATTGATTTGTGGTTATTTGCTGGGCTTTCTTTCGTCAGCCCAACCTACGAGTTTGAAAAAACTTTATACGATTCTTTTATCACTTTCTGTTTTTTCAATTCAGTATTCAGTTTTCCATCAATTTCTGAATCAATTTTTTCCATTATTACTTGAGCAATGTCTTCTTTTCGTGCATCAAATAGATTTATAAGTTCTACTTCTAATTCTTCAAAGTAATTTTTAATACCCCTTTTCGCATATTGGTTAATTTGCGATTGCTGTTGTTTAATAAATTCTAACAAAGAATCTTTGTAAAAATCTAATGCTTGATTGATAACGCCATCAATATCTTTAATATCCGCAACAGATTCACTTTGTTTGCTTTTTGCTTCAGGAAATGATTCATTGGGTATAATACCAAAAGAGTCTGCCGCTACTTGATTGACCGTATTTTTTACGAAAGACATAGTACTGGTGTTACTTTGTTCGTTACTTGATAATTTGGTTAATACTTCTTTTCCCAAAGCATCTATTTTTTTACCATAGTCAAACAGAAACACATCACACCATCCCTGTAGTCTAATTGACATATTTCTACTACTTAGTTTATCATCTAACAAATGAGAAAGCTCTTCAGATAGTGGACTACTACGTTTTAAGGTATTGAGAAATTTTTTGAGAATTTTCGTTACAACCTTTTTATCCATTAACTGTTGTAGTCGTTCTCTGAAATATTCTGTAATAGGAAGTTGATCCTCAATTTTTTGAGGTAATCGACTAAACACATCGTCTAAATCTGGTCCAATCAATAACTCATTTTTTAAATCTTTTTTATCCAAGTTATCGAATATAGCCTTAATTTCCTCCTCTAATTGATTACGATCTTCATCTTCCCAAAAGACCAAAGCAGGTAATTCATCAGTTCTCAAAATTTTTATTTGTTCAATAACAATTTTATTCAGAACTTTTATGGATTTTTCCAATCTTTTAATGAGTTCACCAGCAATAAATGAACTTCTTAAACCTTTTTCATCTTTACCTTTATAGGAATTATGCAAAGGAGCAAATGCCTCACAAAGTTTTGTAGCTAATTCTTTGTATTCATCTTTGGCTTCTTCCAAAAATTCAGCTTTAGCAGTATATTCTAAATAATGAAATAATTCATCTTTGAATATTGTAAAATTTTTTGCTTCCTCAATGGATTCAATAAATTTTCCTGCTTCATTACCATTTTTTGGTATTTTTCCGCAAAAACTTGTTAATATATTCAAATGTTCTTTTGCATTATTATAACTATTTTCCAATTTATCTTCCTGAAGAAGTTTCAATAGTAAATAAATTAATGCTGAAACCTTAAATACTCGTTCTGATGAAATGTTAAATCCTTCATCTTTAACGATTTTTTCAAAATCGGCATTTACTTGTTTCCTTTGTTTATCACTTTTTGTCAAGTCCCATTGATTGAATACCCAAAATGCACGTTGCAAAACGTTAGGTCGTTGTTTATGAATTTCGGCAAGTAATTCACGTTCTTCACCTTCTAAGAGATGAAGCACTTTAGAAGCAACTACAAAAGCTTTAGCTTTATTTTCAACGTAATCTTTAGTAATTTTTCTATGACGGGGATTAGCTACACTTAACCCGGGTAAGTCTACTAAAAATATACTTTCTGGAATGTTCATATCTGTAAGATAGACTTCCGCACTATCTACAAATAATATATTTTCATATTTCTCAGTAATATAACTAGATAATTCAGAAATTTGAATATCTTTTTGTCCACTAAGTTTATCCCAAGTAGAAATAAGCATTTTTAATTCTTTAAAATACTTTTCCTTATTGAAATTGCCCTGTTTTTTTGCTTCTGAGATATTTTGCTCAAATTCAGTAATTAACTCATCATTACTTAATTGCAAATACGTATCAGTATTTTTTCTGAGTTCTTTAGAAAGCTCTTTAATATAAAGCTTTTTAAGCTCTTGTTTTGAGTCTTTATCAAGATAAAAAATAATGGCATGTTCTCTTTTATTACTCTTTTTAATAAGTGTAGGCACTGCCGTAGAAGAACCCGTTGATTCAGGTAAAATATCTCTGCCTAAAATAGCATTAATAATGGTGGATTTACCAGCAGAGAATGTACCCAAAAAAGCCACAGGAAATTCCGTAGAACTAAGGCGTTCTATCCAATTTCTTTTTTCATCTACACTGGACTTGAAATCCTGTGACAGTTTTAAATATCGTGAAGACTTATCATAAGCTTCAAATAAAGTTATGAATCTTTCCTTATAAATAGTGTAATCAGATTCTTGTTTCATAAATTTATTTACAGTTTGAGTTTCTTTCTTGCCATCATTCTTAAATGATTTGAATTTATCCAATATCATATTTTGTGAATTAAATTAACTAATGTTGAAGTGTATCACAGTCACACTATCATATTCCATGTTTATTGTAATGACTAACTACTTATTATAAGGCCAATTTTCCCTGTTATTCCTAGATATTGACCGG
>JAOZMR010000090.1 GCA_029934215.1 Pontiellaceae bacterium
AACTGGGGGCTCTACCCGGAACGTTCTGACTGTTTAAAGGGAAATTGCCGCAAATGATCTCGAAATTTAGATGCGTTTGCCCTGATTCTTCGCTGGACAAAAAGACCCCAGCTGAAATATTCTTTCAACAAGAGGTCAAAGTATGACCTCTAGTGATAACATCGCTTCGTTCCGCTCTCGGCTCTCAGAGCTGCCATTTTGGGGCTGGGATCAGCAAAGCGATGGCGTCCATAAGGTGGCGGCTTTTTGTCGCCAAAAACACGAGCAGAACGGATGCGAATTTCACCTTAAATTCGCTGGGTCGTGGTTTGATGTTGGGGGTAAGCGTACCCTTCGATATTCAATATTCCTCTCCGCTCCTCTCTCCTCTAGCGTGGAATCGGTACAGAAGATTTTTCATAAAACGTAGACGAGCGCTTCCAGCCTCGTTCCTTGGGTGAACTGGAAAAGGTGTTAGAGTACCAGCTTGAGTCAACCCCTTTTTTTCGAAAAAGTTTCAGGCATGAGGGGAGCGTCTCCGCTGAAAAGCGGATTTTTTAATAGTGAATTTGCCGTACGATCCGGCGTGAATAGCGAGCCTGATTTTTACGATCAAAAACGTTTGGTGACGTTCCGAGTTCTTCTGTTCCGTCCGCTGCAGACTGGTTTGACTAGACGTCGATTTCGTGTTTCACACGAGCGTGTCAGAGTACCTTTGAGCAGTGCCTCCCTGAAAAGGGGGACGTAATGGCTGGGAGGTTAAGCGTAATCACCGTTGTTTTCAGGGTTGAAACAGTCCTTTGATTCGTGAGTTTCATTCATTCGCTGGGCAAACCCGTTCCTGCCCGCGTCAAAAACCGTCTCATCATTCTTCCGTCAATCATTCTGCAAACCATCCCCCTCTCCTCTGACCCCCTCCGAAGTTCCTTTAGCGATAGCGGGTGGTAAAAATTCTTCTGCACCAATTCCACGCACCGATTCTTATCATTTTTTCACCACCCGGTGAACCGTTCCTGCGTCACTATTTTTGAATAAAAAAATTATTTATCGCTACGCTTTCAGCGCTAGAGGAACTTCGGAGGAAGTCAGAGAAAAGGGATTGAACTGGCGAATTTATTTCCCGGTCAAAGCTTTGCGCACCAAGTCCTCCACCGAGGCACTCAAGTCGATGCTCACTTTTTTGATCATTTTTTGCGCATCAGCCTGTTTGTAGCCGAGAGAAATTAGAGCCAGGACGGCATCGCGTAAGCGATGGTCGCTTGAGTCGGCTTCCGATCCAGCAACCGTTTCCATGACGTCGCCTTCGGAGAATTTATCGCGCAGTTCAACGATTACGCGTTCGGCGGTTTTTTTGCCGATCCCAGAGATCGAAGAGATGCGTTTTACGTCGCTTTCGATAAGCGCGGATTTGAGTTCGCGCACCGAAAGGCCGGATAGCGCGCTCACTGCGGTTTTGGGTCCGATCCCACTCACGCCGAGTAGCATTGTAAACATGGTGCGTTCTTCGTTTGTGCAAAAGCCGAATAGTGCTTGCGAGGCGTCGGTGATGTGGTGATATATCAAAACGCGGCAGGAATCGCCCTCTGGTGGGAGGCGGTCGAAGCTACTGAGTGGAACGAGTACCTCGTAGCCGACTCCTGCAATGTTCATTACAACCCGCGTGGGTTGTTTTTCTTCAAGTTTTCCATCTAAAAAAGTGATCATATCTGTCTTTAACCTAAAAAGCCCCATTCCGAAAGGCTCGGAATGAGGGGGTTATATTTAGTGCGCAAAAAGAAATTACTTTTTTGCTGCGGCGGCGCGGTTGCGTTCTGCAATACGTTTTTTGCGAAGAACACGGCGGCGTTGTTTATTTCGTTGTCTTAGTTGTTGTCCCATGCGTAGATTTGTACTCAAACTCGGCGTTCGCGTCAATTGCTTTTCGATAAAACTCGATTTTATGTATCTCTATTTTAGACTATTCGCAAAAACCAAGGAGATCTATTATGCCGAAAAATCTGTTCATCACCCTGAGTGCCGCCCTGTTTCTAAGCGGATGCCAAACCTATCAGGGGCAAGCCACCCGGACCCGTCAAGTTGAGGATCGACGAATCGAGAAGGAAAACCAGCGCCGCATGACTGGGCGTCTCGAAACGCTTGAGATGGAAATGGGGCGCATCAGCCGCGAGCTCGATAATCTGCGCCAGTCCCTAGAGGTCCGTTGCTCAGCGATTGAGCATAAAAGCGAGAAGGACAAGCGCGAGTTGATTGCGCGTCTAACCGTTCAGCTCGAGAAGTTGATTAAACAGGCTACTCCGGCTCCGATTGCTCCCGCCGCCTCTGGCGGAACCGCGTATGGCTATGAGCATGTTGTTCAGCGAGGAGAGACGCTTTCCACGATTGCGAAGGCCTACAATGTCACCACAAAAGCCCTGATAAATGCCAATAAGATCAAAAACGCCAATCAGTTGTCGATTGGACAAAAGCTTTTCGTGCCAGAGTAGGGAGGAATGGGATAAAGGAGTAATGAGGTAATGAAATACAGGGGGAAGAGAGGGGGGGATGTCCTATACTCCACTACCCCACTACTCCATTGTCCCATTCAAAAATGGTGCTCGAGGAGAGACTCGAACTCTCACGACCTTAACGGTCACTAGGCCCTCAACCTAGCGCGTCTACCAATTCCGCCACTCGAGCAATTTGAGAAGTGAAAAGTGAAGGTGGGAAGTTACCCGTTGACATCGTTATGCGCAAGCCTGATATTTGAGAAATCGCATCAAGCTTCTGTTTGCATCCTATTTTTATTGATATTTAACCAAAAAAACTACGCCTTATGAGATTTATTATTGCCACCCGAAACGCTCACAAACTCGAAGAAATTAAGGAGATCCTGGGTTTCCAAGGTTTGGAAGTTTATTCCGCTCGCGATTTTCCTGACGTTCCTGAAACTATCGAAGATCGCGATACGTTCGAAGGAAATGCCATAAAAAAGGCGCAGGAGCTGTGCGACGCCACTGGCATCGCGTCTCTTGCCGACGATTCCGGACTCGAGGTGGACGCCCTCGGCGGTGCGCCTGGCGTCTATTCGGCCCGCTACGCTGGCGAAATGTGTTCCGATTCCGAGAATAATGCCAAACTCCTGCGCGAGCTTGACGGTAAAGAAGATCGACGCGCCCGTTTCCGTACGGTCCTTGCCCTCGCCCGCCCAAACGAAGAGCCCCTCACAGTCGAGGGCGTTTGCGAGGGAACTCTACTTAACGAGCTCCGTGGTGAATGCGGCTTTGGCTACGATCCTCTGTTTGTTCCCGAGGGGTTCACGGAAACGTTTGCCGAGCTTTCCGCCGAAGAAAAAAACAAGATATCGCATCGCGCGTTGGCGCTAGCTCAGGCTTCCAAGCATTGGAAGATGGTCCTTAAAGGGTAGTTGGTGAGTATGGAGCTATTCGAAAAAAAAATAGAGCCACGTTCACAGACGCCAAGCGCGGGCACCGCGCCGCTCGCGGCTCGAATGCGTCCGCGTGAGATTGGCGAGATTTTTGGTCAGGATCATATTTTGGGAGACGGAAAGTTGTTGCGCCGAGCGGTGGAAGCTGACCGCTTTTCAAGCATCATTCTTTACGGACCACCCGGCTGCGGAAAGACCTCGCTTGCCGAGGTGATTGCTTTAAGCACCGACCGTCGTTTCCAACGAACCAGCGGCGTATTGGCGAATGTAGCGATTCTGCGAGACCTGCTTAAATCGGCGGTTGGGTGGAAGAAGATTCATAATCAGGACACGATTTTGTTTATCGACGAGATCCATCGGTTTAATAAGGCGCAGCAGGATACGCTTCTTCCGTATGTCGAAAACGGAGATGTCATTCTGATCGGGGCGACAACACATAATCCATTTTTTTTCATCAACACACCGCTCAACTCCCGCTCGCAGATTTTTCAGCTCAATCCGCTTAGCGAAGAGGCAATCCGACAGGTGTTGCAACGCGCAATCGAACATCCCGTTGGGCTTAATGGGCTGGTGAGCGCTGAGAACGAGGCGCTCGCGCATCTGGCGCGCGTTTGCGATGGCGATGCACGGCGGGCGCTCAATGCGCTCGAAATCGCCGCACTCACGACGCTTCCACGCGATACAGGGCTTGTCCATCTCACGCAGCACGAGATTGAGGAGTCGGTGCAAAAAAAGGCGGTTGCATATGATCACGACGAGGACGAGCATTACGATACGATTTCTGCGTTCATTAAAAGCGTGCGCGGTTCCGACCCGGATGCAGCGGTGTACTGGCTGGCAAAAATGATTTACGCGGGCGAAGATCCGCGCTTTATTGCACGGCGCTTGGTGATTCTTGCATCGGAGGATATCGGGAATGCCGATCCACGCGGGCTGACGCTGGCGACCTCTGCGATGCAGGCGGTTGAGTTTGTCGGCATGCCAGAAGCACGCATTATTCTCTCGCAGGCAACAACCTATCTGGCCTGTTCACCCAAGAGCAACGCAAGCTATTTGGCGATCAACTCTGCTCTCGACGACGTGGGAAATGGGCGCACACTGCCGATCCCGAAACATCTTCAAAATGGGCCAAAACCGGACAAAGGAACACAGAAGTACAAATACGCCCATAACGGTGAAAACCATTTTGTCGACCAGGAGTATGTCCCGACAGAAAAGGTTTATTATGAGCCAACCAATCAGGGCTATGAGGAAACGATCGGCAGACGCCTTGCGTTTTGGAAATCTCTACGGAAGAAGAAATGACAAAGATCGAGATGCGCCGTCACATCCGCGAGCGCAAACAAGGTTTCCAGGGGTTGGAAAAACGGAGCGCAGAGATTGTCGATACGTTCCAAACCTTGGAATGTTTTCTGAAGGCTCGGCGAATTGGGGCGTATATTCCGCTCCCCGACGAAGTCGATATCACCCCGCTTTTCCAATGCTTGGAAAAACAGTTCTATATTCCTGCGTTCGATGCCGTCGCCGGCAGCTACCGGCTAGCGGAGTACACAGGCAAGATGAAATCTGGGAAATTCGGCATACCAGAACCGGCGAATCCAGTTTTTGCGCCCGAAAAACTCGATCTAATCATTGTGCCAGGCGTCGCATTCGATCGCGATGGGAACCGTCTCGGACGCGGCGGCGGATTTTACGATCGTCTCTTGCCGCAGTACCGCGCAACGCGCGTCGGAATTTGCTTCGACTTCCAATGCTTGGAAGAAATAAAAACGGAATCGCACGATTGTCGGGTCGATGTTGTTGTTTCCGGTTAGACATCCGCTCGCAACTCAAGTAAGCTACACGCATAAAAATTAAATCTGAAACGAAGGATCATTCATGAACGAAATTACTCTCTGGTGGACAGGCTTACAGGATATGACAATCAACCTGCTTTTTGTCGTGCTCGGCTTTTTCTTTAACGCCTACCTTATGCGCTCTAATGCGATCGCCGCTGAAAAACGCGGAAAAAACATACTCAAACGTGCCGAGGAAAAGGCGGAATCCATCGAACACGAAGCCAGCATCTCCGCCCGTGAAGAGGTGCTCGTGGCACGAGAAAAAGCAGAACATAGCCTAGACAGCAAGCGCAAGAGCGTCATCGAACTCGAAGATAGAGTGCTCGTGCGAGAAAAAGACATCTCGCGGAAACTCGAACTCCTCGATAAAAAAAACCTCGCTCTTACCGAGGAGCTCAAGAAACTCGAGCAGACTCAAGAGGAGCTCGAGCAACAGAAAAAGGAACTCTCCAAACAGATGGAGAAAGAAACCCAGAGCATCCAGAAAATCGCTAACCTCTCCAAAGAAGACGCACGTCAACGGATTATGACGAAGATAGAAAAGGAGCTAGAAGGCGAGATCGGCGGGATGATCCGTCACCAGCAGAAAGCCGCGAAAGAACAAGGACGCGAAAAGGCCCGGGAAATCATCTGCTCCGCCATCGAACGCTACGCCGGCGAGCACGTCACGCAGATAACGGTCTCGCAGGTAAGACTGAAGTCGAACGCCTTTAAGGCGCGGCTGATTGGCAAAGAGGGTCGCAACATCCAATCGTTCGAGATGGAGTCTGGGGTAAATCTGATTATTGACGAAACCCCGAATATGGTACACATCTCAAGCTTCGACCCTGTCCGCCGCGAAATCGCTCGGCTCGCCCTAGAACATCTCCTCAAAGATGGACGAATCCATCCCGTAAGCATCGAAGAAACACTTAAAAAAGTTCGGACTGAGGTCGGAGACATCATTAACCAAGCGGGGCAAGACGCACTCTACAAACTAGGAATCTCCGGGGTTCCACCAGAATTGGTATCCATCCTTGGGCGCTTAAAATTCCGCACAAGCAACAAGCAAAACGTGCTAGACCATTCGATTGAAATGGCCTCCTTCATGGGGATGATGGCAGCCGACCTAGAGATGGACGTTTTAATCGCAACGCGCATTGGTCTTTTCCACGATATCGGAAAAGCGGTTGACCACGAGGTCAAAGGAGCCCACGCCCTAATCGGCGGAAACCTGCTCCGAAAATACGGAGAAACGCCCCTAATCTATAACGCCGTGGCTGCGCATCATGATGATATAGAAAAAGACAGCGTCTACGCCGTACTCGCCGCAGCCGCCGACGCCATGACCGCCAACCGCCCAGGCGCGCGAGCCGACTCTGCGGACCTCTACCTCGAACGCCTCGATAAACTCGAAAAAGTGGCCCTATCCTTCGACGGAGTAGAAAAAAGCTACGCAATACAAGCTGGACGCGAACTACGAGTGATTGTGGAAAGCACGCAAGTTGATGATAGCCGTGCATTAATTCTCGCCCGCGAAATCGCTACCCGCATCCAGACAGAAGTGCGTTACCCCGGACAGGTTAAAGTGACAGTTATCCGCGAAACGCGGGCCATTGAATATGCCACATAACACTCAGAGAGCAGATTTAACGGAAGAACATAAAGAATAATTGCGATCGAAACCATTCTTCGCTGGACAAAAGACGGTTGGCGCAATAGTTTTACAGCAAGAGGTCAAGGTGTGACCTCTCGTGATGGCATCGCTTCGATCCGCCCTCGGTCCGCTGGACAGCCCTTTTTGGGTTTGGCTCCGCAAAACGACGACATCATAAAATGGTGGCTTCTTGTCGCCGAAAACAGGAACAGGACAGATGCGAATTCTATCTTAAATTCGCTGGACTTAAGATCGGGAGCAAATTAATGGCATTTAATGAAAAACAACAGTGCGGTGAGGTGGATCGGAGTTCGTTATTCCTGCTTTCTCCCGAAATTGCGCAAAAATACGCCTCAGTGCTCGCTAAGATTAAGGCGATCTATGGCGAAGAAATTACCAGACAAGAGTTTTTAAACATCCCTGCAAGCGACTTTGCTGATCAACAGGGAGTTGGAGTTACGAATGTGGAACGTTTTCTCTGTTTAAGGAATGTTATTTTATCCGACACCAAAAACGCGTCAAGTGTTTCTGCTTCCGCCGATCTTGCTCAATGGGAAATCCCAGTAACGGATGTTCCAGAACGCTATCGGTATCTGTACAAGAAGATTTGTTTTGAATATAGCATTGAGACGTATGCAGATATTCTGATGATAGATCAATCTTGCTTCAAGAAACTTCTTGGTGTAGGGGAAAGAAAGGCTGAATTGTTGGTGGAGTGGCAGAGCAAACTCATTAAAAACCCTCCGCAAAATGTCGACAATGCAGTTCTCCAAGCTTATCGGGTTGATTTTTCGCAATTAAGTAGATCAGAGAAGTCTCTGATTGTGAAATTCGTTCGACGAGGAATGCGTGCTGAAGAGGTGACTCCGGTTTTTGTTATGAATCAAAGAGCAGAAGACTTGCTAGATGCCAACGGTTTCGGCAAAAAAACCGGAGAGGCTTTACTAACATTCCAGAAAAAAATCCGTTCATTTGTGCGTCAGCCCGCTTCGCTAGACGTATTGGTGCTAAAGACTTATGGTGAAGATTTAACCTTGCCGGAAATTAGCGCATGTCTGCTTGCGGACATCGAACGTTTCGCTGAAAATCTGCAACCTATGCAGAGAAAAATCTTCATAAAGCGGGCAGGGCTTCACGAAGATCAGATCACTTTGCAGGAGATTGGGAATCAAATCGGGGTTACTCGTGAACGGATTCGTCAACGATCGCAAGATTTGTTCGAGGAATTAAGCTTCTCAGTCCGAATAGCAAAAGATACGTTAGGTCCAAAAATCAAACAAACTCCAATCGATGTAATATTCTACGACATGTCAGAACTGCGACAGGCGTTTTCTACGGACGCGTGTTTCATTAAGATGCTGGCTCATCTGGCGGGGATAGATGTTCGGGGCTTGCGTGAGCGAGTGAACCCAACTATTCGATATGATGCGCTTGATGAATTTTTCTGCTCCGTACCTTACCCAGCTCAAAAGGTCGAAGGGGTTTCTTTTTTGCAGGAGGAATTCAATCTTGAAAAAGAGGATGCCGAACGCTCGCTTCTTATGTTAGAAAAAACGGATCGGATTCGTTTGATCGGAAGCTCTATCAAGCCAGTTCGCGCAAAAAAAGAAGTTGCAGCTGTTCATGTGTTGGCGGGGTATCCGATGGGGCTAAGTTGGCAAGAGCTCACGGAAAAAGTGAATGAGTTTCAAATCTGCCAAAAAAAACTCTCAACGAATCGTTCAGATCAGAGTCTCTACGCGTCTGATTATGTTTTTCAAACGGGGAACAGTACATATCGCCACATGAGATATTTTGGACTCTCGAAAAAAGAGATTCAATACTGGTTGGACGACCTGAGAAAAGCACTGGAAGAATCAAAACATAACGCCTTTCATTTGCGAGCGGGATACTATGCAGCTAAGCCAGCAGGTATTCTTGATTACCATAAGATTCGACACATCGCACGGAACTTTGGATACCGGAGCGGTATCTACTTCCAAGGCAAATCGAGAGTAGATACGGTCTCCCTTGATCCTGACGCAGAACAGGTGTCTCAAAAAGAAGCCCTAGCCAGAGCCTTGTGTAAAAAAGCCATGAAAATGGAGGAACTCCTCAATCTTATCCACAGTCATAGCGAGGTTCATGCGAGATTATATTTAGGAGACCTTTTAATGAAAGGACGAATCGTTCGCTTAGACGGAGGTTTTTTTGCGGCTCCATCGATCGCTTTTGCATCGTTAGATGTGGATGAAATCAAAAAGGCTTTGAACGATCTTTTTCTCAAGGAGGAGCGGCTTTATCACCTAGGAACACTATCTCAACATCTTGACCGCTTAGTAAAACAGGATTGCACTCCAAGATTTTGCAGATCATTTATTCTATCTTTTGCGAAAGAGCAGGAATGGCACATTAGTGGGTTTCTTGTGGCTGGTAAACCCTTCGAGTGGGGAGGGGTAGCAGATGTGATTCGTTCCGCTCCATCTCTAAAAGGGGAAAAGCTTATTTTATGGGTGCAGAAACGAGTTTGCATAACACGTGAAGCGGTAAAAAGAGCGATCTACAACAACAACCTTAAAGAAGCCAAGGAAAGAAAAAAATCAATGCGCAACGAGCTGTCATCGGAGATGATGAAAGAGCTGTTAGATTTATAGATCGATGCTACTGTTGGACAGTGTATCAGTTCTGGGTTAGCGTTTGTCGCCGCTGGGAATGAAACCGGTTCGGATTTGACCACAAGAGAGCGCAGAGATCACGAAAATTGGTAGTTTACAGACATGTACATAGAACGAGTCCCAAATAGAAACTCTCCGCCCGCTGTTCTCTTGCGAGAATCGTGTCGAGAAGAC
>JAOZMR010000091.1 GCA_029934215.1 Pontiellaceae bacterium
GCCATGCGCAAAAACGGGTCCGAACTCGCCTTCCGTTTGGTGATGTCAAAACCCCTAAAGTGGTTACCTTCAAGCACAAAAGACATTACATGAATCAGCCATGCCCGAACTCGTAGCCAACTACAAAAACCTTGAAATAGTCGAACACGCCTTTCGCTCCCTTAAACCAATCAACTTGCACGTTCGCCCCATCTACCACCGCCTTAACGACCGAGTTCGCGCGCACATATTCATCTGCATGCACGCCTACTACATAGAGCACTACATGCGAGAAAAACTGTCACCTTTGCTTTTTGTTGATGAACAAAAAGAAGATGTAACACAACGTGCCAACGTCGTCGATCCCGTTAAGCGCTCCGATTCTGCCAAGAAAAAAGATCACACCCGCCGTACCGCAGATGGGAAATATCCCATATCAAGCTTTCGTGACATTATCAAAAATCTATCCGTTATTACCCGTTCGCCAGTTAAAGCAAAAGACCATAAAAGAAGAGTTTAAAACAACGTCGAAACCGACTTCTTATCAAGAAAAAGTGTTAGGATTGCTTGAAGCAAATCGGTGTTTATAGCCAGTAATGAGAAAAGCTTATTTGCGCAAATGGTTCACGCTCATATAGATATGCATATTTATATTCAAAAGCTCGGTCCAAAGGGCTGTTCATTCGTAAAATTCATTCATGAACCACTCCTTAACAGTCGTTATTTTTGAATACAAAAATTATTTATCGCTACGCTTTCAGAGCTGGGTAAACCCGTTCCTATCCGCTTCAAAAACCATCTCATCATTCTGCCGTCAATTATTGCCGATTTTTGAAGAGTTGGACTTCCAAGGTTTGGAAAATTTTTCTCCCACTCGGAAATCGGCAATCTTCAATCGGAATTTCATCTCCTCTAGCGATAGCGGTTGTGAAAACCTGACCCAGTTTGTTTCCAATGGTTGGAAATTCTCCGAATCTCCGATGGATAGTTTTCTGAACGTCAGGAAATAAAAAGTGACGGGAGCATCTTGCTCCCGATTTGGGGAGCTGGAAGCTCCCGCAACGTTCCCTTTCCCTTCGATATTCGATATTCATCTCCTCTCCGTTCTCTGCGCTCTTTCGTGGCTAAAATTCTTCCGCTCATGAACGGTTTTAAGCCCGATTCACTCAAAGAACGAGAATGGAAGCGCTCGTCTACGTTTTATGAAAAACCTTCTGTTTTCCAACCATTGGAACCCTTTTATCTCAATCGGAAATCGGCAATCTCCAATCGGCAATGCCCGGAAAAGAGCGTCGCTTCGATCGCGCGTGATCAAAAATCGATCCTGCACGTTTTCTTTCTAGTTGGTTTCTTCTCAAATGAGAGTACGCTCGTCGCCATGAAAGCAAAAATCTTTATTCTCGCTCTGCTCGCTATCTTTCTTTTTCCAACGATTGGAAAAACGCAGGATATTTCTTCCAACCCTCGGAAGGATTCCATCGTCTATCAGATTCCAATAAAAGATCAGATTGAGCCTGCTCTGCTTTATGTGATTCGCCGTGGTGTCACGGAGGCCGCCGCCGCGAATGCGAATGCCATTGTTTTTGTGATGGATACGCCGGGCGGGCGCGTTGATGTCACTCGCGATATTCTTGAGATCATTCGCGAAATAGACATACCGACGTACACGTTTGTTGAACGCGATGCATATTCGGCGGGCGCAATAATCGCTCTTGCTACACCACATATTTATATGGCGCCAGGAAGCGTGATTGGTGCGGCGACCCCGATTTTAATGGGCCCTGGCGGCGGCGTGCAGGATTTGAATGAGGATGTAGGTGAGAAAATGAAATCCGGTGTAGCAGCGATGGTTCGAGCAGCGGCCGAACAGGGTCGGCATGATCCAGCGCTGGCAGAGGCGATGGTGCGGCGCGAAACCGAGTATAGGATCGGAACGAATGTGATCAGTAAAGCGGGCGAACTGCTCACTCTCACTGCCAGCGAGGCGGATGGCGTTCTTTCTGACGGAACGGTGCTTGATGTCGAAGCCATGCTGCAAAAAATCGGCTTAGGCGACGCGGAAATTAAAACACTTACAGTGACTCCGGCGGAAAAACTCGCTCGCATTATTGCCGGGATTGCTCCGATTCTCATGATGATCGGGCTTGGCGGGATCTATCTCGAAATCAAAACGCCTGGTCTTGGACTCCCAGGCATTGCGGGTGCATTCGCTCTGTCCCTCTTTTTCTTTGGCCATCACATCGCTGGGCTTGCAGGCATGGAGGATGTCATCCTTTTTGTGATCGGTTTTGCGCTTTTGTTTGCCGAGGTATTCATTACACCGGGTTTTGGGTTTTTAGGAATCACGGGCATAGGACTGATTCTTGTTTCGCTACTCAGCGCAATGAGTTGGCAGGTTCCAGGCGATTTGCTTCCAACCCTTTCCGGTAGCGGAGCAACGCTACAGAATGCATTAATCAAACTTTCGCTCGGCATGGTCGGCACCGTTGTATTGAGCACAATTGCAGGGTTTTTTATTCCAAAAGCAAAGATGTTTCGTCCGCTTGTGCTCACAGCTTCCACCGAAAAACACTACGGCTCAACCGACGCGCGCAATCACAGCAACCTGCGAGGCAAAACCGGCATCGCTGAAATGAATCTCCACCCAGCGGGCCGAGCGCTATTTAACGGAAATCGCATCAACGTGATCACTCGCGGGGAATACATCGAGAACGGCTCGGAAGTGAAAATCATGGAAGCCCACGGGAGCCGGATTATTGTGGAGAAGGTCTAAACGGAGCGAAAATTCAGAACTCCTGATCTCGAAGTTTTTTTGAGGCAGGTTACATTTTAAATGCAGAGGCGAGGGCTATTCCCCCGCGTTAAAAACACAAACATAAGGACTTTATCATGATCAACCCCGCCGCCCTGAGCAACATCATATCCGAGCAACAATTCATTCAAACTCTGCAGAATTCCGGACAAGGCCATCTGTTTATGGATTGGGCACCTGCCGGAACCGATGACGCCGAAAAAGCCGCATTTTTCGAAACCCTCACCCGCGTCGACAACGCCTATCCCGGCGGAGTTGTCGGCTACATTTCCAATGCTCGGAAACTCCTATCCGAGGCGAAGGATGAGAAAAACCCATTCGAAGGGTTTGTGCCCGAGCAACCCGCCGTTGTGGATCTCACACAATTCGACGATGCCTACGACCGCTACGAAGCTGTCGGAATCGCGCACGCCTCGAAAACCGCATTCGTACTAGTCGCTGGCGGACTCGGCGAACGCCTTGGCTATTCCGACATCAAACCCAACATCCCCGTTGAGGTCACAGAAAACACCTCATACATTGCACACTACGCCCAAAGCATCCTCGCCATCGAGGCACGGTTTCCCTCCCCTGGACTCGTTCCATTTGTCATTATGACCTCTGGGGACACCAACGACAAAACCGTCGCCACCCTCGAAACCAATCAATACTTCGGGCTCAAAAAAGAGCAGGTACACATCGTCAAACAAGAACTCGTTCCCGCCATCTCCGATTCCGAAGGTCGGCTCGCGCTCGCCGGAAACTACCAGCTCGCGCTCAAACCCCACGGTCACGGCGACATCCACATGCTCATGCACACCAGCGGGCTCGCCGCGCGCCTTTTCGAACAGGGCATCGAACACTTCCTTCTCCTACAAGACACAAACGGGCAAGTATTCAACGCCGCGCCCGCCGCAATCGGAGTCTCTGTCGAACACGGTTTCGATTTCAACTCCCTCGCCGTCAACCGTGTTCCCGGCGAAGCCGTCGGCGCCCTCGCAAAACTCGTGAGCACCGAAAAAGAACTCACGCTCAACGTCGAATATAATCAGCTCGATCCATTGCTTCGCGCCACCGTCAGCCCCGACGGAGATCAACCGAACGAGCAAGGCCATTCCATGTTCCCCGGCAACATCAACATCCTCGTCGTCCGCATGGAATCCTACGTAAAAATCCTCGAACGCACCCAAGGGATCGTCGCCGAATTTGTGAACCCAAAATACGCCGACGAAACGAAAACCTCCTTCAAAAAGCCGACGCGCCTCGAAACCCTCATGCAGGATCTCCCGAAACTCTTCGGACCCGACGAAAAAGCTGGCGTCTCCATCTTTGATCGCCGCTGGTGCTTCTCCCCCAACAAAAACAACATCATCGATGCCGCCGCAAAACAGACCGCAGGAACGCCACCCGAATCCGCAACCAGTGCGGAATCCGATTTCTATCTCGCCGGACGCATGCGCCTCAAAGCCGCAGGCGTTTCCGTGGTCGAAGCATCCACCGAGCTGATGTACGGCGTCGAACTCGCCCGAGGCCCGCGCGTTTTACTTCGTCCATCCTTCGCGATCACCCTCAAAGACGTACGCGAAAAAATCTCTGGCGGCGCCATTTCAGAAGAAGCAACTCTCATTCTCGACGGCGAAGGAGTCCGCCTCGAAAACATCACTCTCGCCGGACGCTCCGCGCTCGTCATACATGCGTGCCCTGGCGCAAACGTGCTCGTAAAAGACCGGACAATACAAAACGCGGGCTTCGAAATCGTGAAACTCACTGCCGCCGAACTTGCCGATCCGAACACCCCCGAACACCTACAAATCCGTGGCTACCGAATTGAAAACCGCGCCGCAGAAATCCACACCTTCGACCAGCCCGGCGACTACACCATCTAAACCATACGCGCTCAAACATGCACGACCGTGAACCCCAAATACCAACTTGTTTCAGACTACCAACCGACTGGCGACCAGCCAGAGGCGATCGCGGCGTTGTGCGCCGGACTCGCAAAAGGGCAACGCTTCCAAACCCTGGAAGGGGTGACAGGCTCGGGAAAAACCTTCACCCTCGCAAACGTCATTGCGCAGCAAGAAAAACCCGCACTAGTGATCTCGCACAACAAAACACTCGCCGCGCAACTCTACGCCGAGCTGAAAACATTTTTTCCAAACAACGCGGTCGAATTTTTCATCTCCTACTACGACTACTATCAGCCAGAAGCCTACATCCCACAAACCGACACATTCATCGAAAAAGACGCATCCATCAACTCAGAGATCGAACGCCTTCGCCTTGCGGCGACAGATAGCCTGCTAAGTCGCGACGACGTCATCATCGTCGCATCCGTCTCCTGCATCTACGGTCTTGGTTCGCCAGAAGACTACCGCGACATGGTCTTCTCCGCCCACGTCGGCGAGGAATGCGGACGCGATGCAATGCTCGAAAAATTCGTACAAATTCAGTACGAACGCAACGACTACGAAACAAAACCCGGAACCTTTCGAGTACGCGGCGACACCGTTGACATCTTTCCATCCTACGCCACACACGGAATCCGAATTGCATTTTTCGGAGACGAAGTCGATTCGATCAAACGCATCGACCCACTCACCGCGCAGATTGAAGAGATCCTCGACCGCATCACCATTTCGCCGGCCAAACACTTTGTGATGCCCGCCGAAAAACTAGAGCCCGCCATCATCCGCATACAAAAAGAGCTAGACGAGCGGGTGAAATGGTTCGAAGAAAACGACAAACTAATCGAAGCACAACGCATCCGAATGCGCACAGCCTACGACATCGAAATGATGCGCGAAATCGGCTACTGCGGCGGAATCGAAAACTACTCCCGCCACCTCGGTGCACGCGAAATAGGCGAACGTCCCGCCTGCCTAATCGACTACTTCCCCGAAAACTTTCTCACCATCGTCGACGAATCTCACGTAACACTCCCCCAAGTACGCGGCATGTATAACGGAGACCAGGCTCGCAAAAGCACACTAATCGAACACGGCTTCCGCCTACCATCCGCACTTGACAACCGTCCACTCGCATTCCACGAATTCACAACCATCACAGGCCCAATCATCTTCGCCACAGCAACGCCCGGCGCATTTGAGCGCGAAGAAGGAGGAACCCCGATCGAGCAGATCATACGTCCAACCGGCATCATCGATCCACCCGTGCACGTCCGCCCGCTCACTGGGCAAATCGACGACGTAATGGAAGAAATTCGCAGCGGTGCCGAACGCGGCGAACGGACACTCGTAACCACCCTAACCAAAGTAACCTCAGAAGACCTAACCGACTACCTAAAAAAAGTAGGCCTACGCGTACAATACCTCCACTCAGACATAGGAGCGCTCGAACGCGTCGACATTCTACGCGAACTACGAAAAGGAGAATTCGACTGCCTCATTGGCATCAACCTACTCCGCGAAGGCCTAGATCTCCCCGAAGTATCGCTCGTCGCCATTTTAGACGCCGACAAAGAAGGCTTCCTCCGCTCGGAAACCTCACTAATACAAACAGCAGGACGCGCCGCACGCCATCTAAAAGGTCGCGTCATACTCTACGCCGACCGCGTAACCGATTCGATGAAACGAATGATGGAGCTCACAGACCAACGACGCGAAAAACAGTGTGCCTACAACAAAAAACACGGCAAAACCCCGCACGCCATTCGCAAAGACATAGCCGAGAGTTTACTATACGAAGCAAAAGAAACCGAAGAACTCGTCGTACGCGAAACCGCAGAACCCTACAACATCAACCAAGTGATTCGAGAAATGGAGCAAGAAATGGTTGAAGCCGCAGAAAAACTTGAATTTGAACGCGCGGCCATCCTCCGCGACGAGCTACTCGAACTAAAAGCCGCCGCCGCTCCGGCAAAGCCGATCCAGAAGAAAAAAGTGAGCTACGTTGGACGAAAGAAACGTTGATCTGATGTATTCCGAACGTGTTTCCAAAAACGTTTCCAACATCTGGACTTTTCACCCTGTGATTGCGCAATTCAAGACCAAATCGCAACACTCGTTCATCAATTCGTGATCGTGGGTGATGAGGATGACGACTGCGCCGCGCTCAGCGGCTTCGCGGATCTGTCCGGCGAGTAGGCGCATATTGCGTCCGTCCAGCCCGCTGGTCGGCTCGTCGAGAATGAGCAATTTTGGATTTTTGAGAAGTGCGCAAGCAATCACCAATCGCTGACGCTGTCCGCCGGAGAGTGATTGCGGGTGCCGGTTCCGAGTATTGGAAAGCTGAAAGCTTTCTAAAATCTCGTTCACATCGAGCGGGGTTCCTGCCGCACGCGCCGCGCTGGTCAGCTCTTCCTCAACGGAGCGCATGTAGAGTTGCAACTCTGTGTTTTGTAAAACGAGACTGCTCGTCTTCAATAGGTCGCGCCCGGCAATCGATTCTTCATTCAGTTGAAAGGCTCCTTCCTTCGGTTTTTCTAACCCGATCATCAACCGAGCGAGCGTGGTTTTTCCGCATCCATTAGTTCCGCACAACGCCGTGATTTTTCCAGCTGGGAAATGAAGCGACAACTCTTCGAAGAGCGGGGCTTTTCGGGGATAGGCGAAAGAGATGGATGAAACCTGAAAACCGAGAGAAGGAGAGATTCCCCTCTTGGGAGGGGTGCCAAAAGGGCGGGGTGGGTTCCCTTCGACATTCGATATTCCTTGTTCAATATTCGACATTCCCCCTCTCACCGCCCGCAGTCCGAAGCGATCTCGATGTTTTTCCAAGGTTTGGAAATCGCCATGCTCAGCCAATTGTCCATCTTCCAAAATCCCAACGTGATCCACGAGAGATTCTAGCCAATAGAGCCGATGATCAAAAATCACGAGGGTCATTCCATCTCTCTTGAGTTCCCGCAAGAGCTTGCACAGCTCGGTGACGGCGATGGGGTCCAGATTTGCCGTCGGCTCGTCGAGCATGAGAACGCGTGGTTTCAGCGCGAGAACTGAGGCGAGAACGACCTTTTGTTTTTCGCCCTCGGAAAGGGTGAAAAGAGAATCGTCGAGCTTGGAGCGTAGCCCGAGGCGGTCGATCACGGGATGGAGTGCTTCGTCGATTTCCTTCGCAGAAAGCCCGCGCCATTCGAGCGCGGTGCGCAGTTCATCATTTACAGTGGTGGACAAAAACTGTTGTTCCGGATCTTGGAAGAGAGAGCCGACGATTTGGGTCATATCATGGAAAGCGTGGTCGCGAAGCTCCTTTCCGTCGATCAATACCTGACCGGACAGCGTTCCGGCGAAGTGCTCTGGGATCAGCCCGTTCACGATGCGTCCGACCGTCGATTTCCCGCAACCGCTGGCACCGGTAAGCAACAGAGCTTCGCCGCGTCCGACGTGTAGATTGATGTTCCGCAACGCGGGTACGCTCTGATATGGATAGGTGTAGGAGACGTTTTTAAAATCAATCATTCTTCTTCTCCAATCCTTCGACATTCGATGTTCCTTGTTCGACATTCGATATTACTTCCCCCCCTCGGCAGGCTCCAGGCAACGAGCAACGCAAGCGCGATGCCCGCGAGGAAAAGATGATCGTTGCAGCGTAACCGAACACGTCCGAGCTGCGGGCCTTTTCCGTAGCCGACGCGCTTGAGTTCGGCGGCGACCGCCAGTTCGTCGGCGAGGCGAAGCGCGCGAATGACCAGCGGCACAAAGAGAAGGCGAATCGTACGAAGTGGATGCACGACGAGTTGCGGAATGCTGACTGGGATGCCGCGAATCCGCAGACAGTCGCGAAGCTGCTTCACGTCGTTCATGAAGCCGGGGATAAAACGGAGGGCGACCATGACGGGTAGATAGATGATTCGCGGGAGGCGCAGTTTTTTCAGAACGCCGAGCGAGTGGCCCACCTCCATCGAAAGCGAAACCGCCAGTCCCATATTGGTGAGCGGCCACATCCGAAGAAACGGAGTCACCGTTTGAACCAGCGACTGCTCTTTCATTGAAGAAACCAGTTGTTCCAAAAGCCAACTGAAACCCAGCGAGCAAACCCAGCCAAAAAGAACCAGCGCATAGATGGTGAATGTGACTCGATATTTCTTAAGACTCAGCAAACACGCAGAGGAACACGCGCCGAGGAAAAGTAACGCCACAGGATTTTTGATGAAGATCAACATCATCGACACCGTGAAAAGCCCAACGACCTTCACACGGATATCGAGTTGCCCCATCCAGGAGGAACTGGCTTTCGAGTTCGATACATCACGCACAACAATATCTCCGTAAATACAAATGGTTTTTTCAGTGAAGCTAGATAACTTAGTCCAGCCTAATTTAAATGCAAGCCGATTGAGTTATTTTTTAGAGAAATTGAGCGGAGCCGATTATCCGCAGAGCAGGCAGGGAACGCAAAAAAGAGAATTTGAGCACGAAAAACACAACATGTAGTGGTTTCATTTGACACCAAAACACTATTTAGCTATATTCTCCAACTGCTCAATGAGCTCAATTTATAAAAATTATAGTTGCCCACAGGGTTATCAACAGAATAAAAAAAGGCAAAATGTTATGACGGAATCAATTACAAAAAAAACCAAACTGTTCGACGGGTTCAAAAAACGCTCAGGATTAATCGTACCCTTTAGTCGGAAAAAAATCGAAATGGCGATTCACCATTCAGTGGAAGAGGTTTCTCGCAAAGAGGGCACACCTCGCAACGAGGGACTCGCTTCGAACATCACGGGTCAGGTTGTTGAGCAGCTTAACAACCCTAGATCCGAGTTCTACGTTCATGCCGACGTACAAAACAAACGCACGCCTCTCATTGAAGACGTACAGGATCTCGTCGAAATCCTCCTCTCCGAAAACGGCGAAACCCTCGTCGTTGCCGCCTATAAACGCTACCGCA
>JAOZMR010000346.1 GCA_029934215.1 Pontiellaceae bacterium
AAATAATCCCGGTGCATAACCGCATTCACGATGGCCTCGCGCAAGGCAGCCTCGGGATATTGCGGCACTTCGGTTCGCGCCAATGAATGGATTTCAAAACGAACATCGATATGCCGTTTCAGGTAAGTCATCGCCCCCTCAATATTTTTCAACAGTCCGTCGTCGTATATCTTCCGATCCAAGACAACGGCTTTGTCATCGTCCTGATACACCGCACAAACAACCGGAGAGCTTTTGAGAAAACGGCTGGGGGTTTTTGCAAAAAGAAGAACCCCTGCATTCGTCATCATTGGCTTTTCATTCGCCGAGCTAAGAACCTCTAGATTGGTCAGCATTTCAGCCAAAGATAACGTTGCACTCAATCCTGCGGAATGGAGATATGCGGAAACCTTCTCTTTATCAATGTCTGATAAACAATCAAATGTCCCGCAGACCTGTTCATCAAAGCGCAAACGTCCCGAGCAAATCCCCATTGAAAAGACCTCGTCGCGGCTCAACTTTTGAGAATTCGCCCCGATCCGCATGAAAAAGCCATCTGAACATGCATGTGGCTTATTCGGACTCTCAGGTACATTCACAACCAAAACTCTACCTACCAGATCCAGTTGAATTGGAATTGGAGGGTCGCAATTCCTGGCCGCATCCTGAATCTGCGATTTGAGGCGATTGTCTATCTGAATGCCAACCGTTTGCGAATCATCAGACACACCGATAAAAATCCTGCCACCGGACGCGTTGGCAAATGCTGACATCTCACGAGCAAGAGATTTGTCGGGCCTTTCTTTGAATTCAACAAAGAGTCCCTCTCCTTCCGCCTGCACAAACTGTAGTTCTTGCTCTGTCATTCCTGGACCTAATCCCTAGCGCCTAGCGTCCTTATCTCTTCCAATAGTCGCGATTGGTCGAGCAGGATTTTCCAATGGTTGGAAAACTCTTTCGTTTGAATCGTTAAGTTGCCTTAGTTACCTAGAAATTATCCACTACCGCCAGTACTCAGAAAAAAGAAAACCTCCACCCATGAAAAGGCGAAAAGGCACCAGTGTATGAATCTGTGAATTTTTCCGTTGCCTCAATACAATCCTGCTGGAAAGAGAGTTGACCACGACTTGTCCTCCGTATCCTTTGGCGAAGGGCGGGACTGTAAAAACTGAACCGCGAACGAACGTTAAAGGGCGCGAATGGGAGAGTTGACCACCAAGACTCAAAGAACACGAAGGGGAGAGGGGGGAGTGTACGCGCAACGCTACCGCTCTCGGTCGCTCTGCTTATGCAGAAACTTTCTTTGCTTTTTAGGTTGTGGGGTCTCGTTCACTGATTCAAACGGACGGGGAGAGTACCAGCACAGTTCAATTTGTTCAATATTTTTTGAACAAAAAAGGGTAGTCCTATTATTTAATGTTTTTCACCATTTTCAATTCAATCCCGCCGGAAAGAAACTGACCCGCTAATGAACGCAAATAAACGCGAATGGGAGAGGGTGAATGTAAAAAAAACGTAGACGAGTGCTTCTAGCCTCGTTTGCATATGCAATGCGTATTGTTAAAGCAAACGAGGCTGGAAGCACTCGTCTACAGTTGTAAAAACTCTTTCTACAATCGAGCATCAACGAGATCGCGGGGCAGAACGTTTTTAATGTCAGGGCACACAGGTGCCAGTTATTAGTTATTCGATATTGGTTATTAGAAACTTCTATAACCGAGCGTCTACTATAGGTCGGGGGAGGACATTCTTTATATCAAATACTACACATGGGTCAGCGCAAAGCTCTTTGAGTTCCGCTTCGCTCAGTTCGATGAATTCGTTGTGTGCGACTGCCAATACGACTGCGGAGTAGGCGCCAGAGGTCAGAGATCGGGGGTCAGAGATCAGGGAAAGACCATACTCACGTTGCACTTCCTCAGGAGATGCCCAGGGGTCGTAGATGGTGATGTCGGCTCCGTATTCTTCCAAGGCTTGGACAATATCGACGACGCGCGTGTTGCGTACGTCTGGGCAGTTTTCTTTAAAGGTGACTCCTAAGACTAAGACCTTGGCGCCATTGACGGTGATTTTCTTTTTGAGCATGAGTTTGACGGTTTCATCGACGACGAATTGTCCCATTTTGTCGTTGATGCGACGCTGTGCAGAAATCAGCTCGGGATAGTAGCCCGCCTGTTGTGCTTTGAAGCTCAAGTAATAGGGATCGACTCCGATGCAGTGTCCGCCAACCAGTCCGGGACGGAACGGAAGGAAGTTCCATTTGGAGCCAGCAGCTTCCAGCACGTCCAATGTGTCGATTCCTATCCGGTTGAAAATCATGGCGAGTTCGTTCACCAACGCAATGTTGACGTCGCGTTGCGTATTCTCGATGACCTTGGCGGCTTCTGCCACTTTGATGGTCGGAGCTTTGTGCGTTTCGACGGTCAAGATGCTTCGGTACAGGTCGTCCACAAATGTTGCGATTTCGGGCGTGGAGCCGGAGGTGATTTTTACGATATTCGTCAAGCGGCGTTCTTTATCACCGGGGTTGATTCGTTCGGGGCTGTAGCCAGCAAAAAAGCCGGGTACGG
>JAOZMR010000347.1 GCA_029934215.1 Pontiellaceae bacterium
TATCGATGTCCAATTCTTTCTTGATCCATTCCACCCACTTGATGTGGGAGAAGACTTGGTCGATGGACATGCCGATCAACTTGCAGTCCAGCGCTTCAAATTGCGCGAACCGTTTCTGGAAAGCCACAAATTCCGTGGTGCAGACGGGGGTAAAGTCAGCTGGGTGGCTGAACAGGACGAACCATTGTCCTTTTTGGTCGGCGGGAATATTCATCGGGCCGTGCGTGGTTTGCACGGTTAGCTCGGGGAAAACATCCCCCAGTAGTGGCATGTTTGTTTTTGCTTCTTCCATTTTTTTCTCCTTTGTTTTTCCAACCTTTGGAAGGTTCCAAGGGTTGGAAGGGGGTGCTTATTCCGTAATTGCAATGCGTTATGCACCTTTCATCATGGCGTTGATGTCGTCTTGAACCTCGCCGATGGGTTTGATGTCGAAGTTGTCCACGAGCACTTTCGCCACGTTGGGCGAAAGGAAGGCGGGGAGGGTTGGCCCGAGGCGGATTCCTTTTACTCCGAGGAAGAGCAGGGCGAGCAAAACGATGACGGCTTTTTGTTCGTACCACGCGATGTCGAAGGAAATGGGAAGGTCATTGATGTCCTCGAGTTCAAAGACTTCCTGAAGTTTCATGGCGATAACTGCCAGAGAGTAGGAGTCGTTGCATTGTCCGGCATCCAGAACGCGCGGGATTCCGCCGATGTCGCCGAGGTCGAGTTTGTTGTAGCGATATTTCGCGCAACCCGCGGTTAGAATTACGGCGTCTTTCGGAAGTTGTTCGGCAATTTCAGTGTAGTAGTTGCGTCCTTTTTGACGTCCGTCACACCCTGCCATGACCACAAAACGTTTGATGGCGCCGGTCTTTACGGCTTCAACCACTTTGTCGGCTAATGCCAGAACCTGATGATGTGCAAAGCCGCCCACGATCGAGCCGGTTTCGATTTCGGTCGGTGCCGGACAGGTTTTTGCCAGAGCGATGATTTTTGAGAAATCTTTCTTCCCGTCCTGGGTGCGGTCGGCGATGTGCGGTATGCCCGGATAGCCGACGGCGTTGGTTGTGAAGATGCGGTCTTTGTAGGCATCTTTTACGGGGGTGATGCAGTTGGTCGTCATCAGAATCGGCCCGTTGAATGAGGTGAATTCTTCACCCTGTTTCCACCATGCGTTTCCGTAGTTTCCGACGAGGTGAGCTTTGTTTTTGAAGGCGGGGTAGTAGTTTGCAGGGAGCATTTCGCTGTGGGTATAAACATCCACGCCCGTTCCTTCTGTTTGCTCAAGTAGTTCTTCCATGTCTTTCAGGTCGTGGCCCGAAATGAGGATGCCTGGGTTTTTGCCTACGCCAATGTTCACTTCTGTGATTTCTGGGTTTCCGTAGGTTTCGGTGTTTGCCTTGTCGAGAGTCGCCATGCCTGTTACGCCAAGCTCTCCCGTTTTTAGAGTGAGGGCGACCAGTTCATCCACCGACAGATCGCGGGTGGTTGCCGCGAGGGCTTCCATCATGAATGCGTATAATGCGTCGTCTTCGACATCGAGAATGGCGGCATGTTCCGTATAAGCGGCGAGCCCTTTTAGACCGTAAATGATGAGTTCGCGAAGCGAGCGTACATCTTCGTTCGGCGTTGCGAGCACGCCAACGCTTGTCGCTTTTTCGAGGAAGGTTTCGAGACCCGTTCCAGACCAGTTTGCGGAGTCGTGTTCTTCTTCTCCGCCCGCTTCTGCTTTTAGAGAGTCGCGAATAACGATCGCTTTTTCGATGAGTTCGACAAACCGTGCGTCGTCAAAGTTGGCGTTTGTGATCGTTGCAAAGAGAGCCTCGGTGATGAAACGCCCGGCTTCTTTGTTTACGGTTTCCGATTTTTCACCCCAGATGGAGATGCCTTTGAGTAGGTGAATGAGTAGATCCTGCAGATTTGCAGTCTCCTCTTTTTTTCCACATACGCCGCTTCGAGTGCAGCCTTCGTTTTTTGCAGTTTCCTGACATTGATAACAGAACATGCTCATGTTGTTTTTCCTTATGTTTGTTGTGTTGCTACAGATGGGTTCTTTTCACCAAAATTTTCGAGAAGGACTCTAGCGGTTTCTTCCCGAGATTGCCCCTCATTTTCGGAAGTTTTTATAAGTTGATAGGCGGCAAAAAGTGGGGAGGGCCCGATTTCAGATGCGAAATGCCCTGCACCTTGATTCCAAACGAACAGGCTGAACAGCTCATCCAGTTCCGCCACGGTTAATCCGATGGCGTAGGCTTTAACCAATTCGCGCGTTGCCTGCCGATAGCGGCCGGCTCCGACGGCGTTTGCTAGCGAGAGTAGGTATTTTGTTTTTGGGTCGATGGCTGGATTTTCTTTATTCCAGGTCAGCTTCCAAAAGTTCCCGATGATTTTGCCTAATTCGACATCTGTCTTTTTGAAATTGATCAAAGCCATGGGCTTTAAGGGCGGGGTGTTTTTCTTGAGTTCGCTCATGAGGGTTCCTTTTAATTTGTTGATGATGTCAGTTTATGTTTTGCGCCGTACGCTAGGCTGTAAGCCGCTGGCAGGAATAGCAGGGTTAAGA
>JAOZMR010000348.1 GCA_029934215.1 Pontiellaceae bacterium
CAAATAGGGGAGCGAAAAGCCTCTAAAAAACGCACATTCGTGAAGAGCCATTTTTTTTGCGTTCCTTGAGTTCTTGAACCGTTCCCGTTGGTCACTATTTTTGAATACAAAAATTATTTATCGCTTCGCTTTCAGCACGGTTCATTTCCTTTTTTTAGTTTGTCTTTCCATCAACAATACTCCGTTGTTTCGACCCTGAAAACAATGGTGATTGCGCTTAACCTCCCACCCGTAAATACCTACCCGCCACGATTTCTCGCGCAATCGAAACAATTACAATCGCTTTACTGCTTGTCAAAAAATGCTTTACCCTCTAATTTTCCACGTCCAATTGTTCAATAAGGAGTCGCTAGTTTATGAGTACAAAAAAGTCGCTTGGTTTCAGTCTGGTTGTTCTCGGGTTTGTTCTGCTTGCCCTAGCCGGAATTCGCACGATCAGTAACCCCGAAATGTTTACACATATTGCTCTTGGACAGAGCGGCGGCGGTTCGGGAGACCCGCTATCGTACACGATGGTCGATCAAGCGTGGATCAATATGCACCCGATCTACAATAAATTGGTCAGCGGACTCTGGGAGCTCGGTGGAGCTGGTCTCCTTACCCTTGTTCACGTTGCGGCTCTTCTGTCTGCGTTTGTCCTGATGTTCCACTTTGGGAAAAAGTGGGGAGGGTCTCTGAGTCATGGATTTGCCATTCTTCTCTGCACATGGCTTCTTATTCCGGTCTTCAATCCAGGTCCTGCCGCGTTTGCTCTGCTTTTTACTGCTCTATTTTTGACCATTCTTTATCGAGTTAAAAACTTTAATTTGGTCGCCTTTGTCTTGATTGCTCTCCAGATCCTCTGGACAAATATGCATCCGTCTTTCTTATTTGGTCCAGTTTTGATCTTCGTTTTTGCCATTGAAAACTGGCAGGAAACACAAAATAAATCATCGCGCAAATCGGTTGTCACGCCACTGACGACACGTCTTTTTGTTCTCTTTGCGGTTTCCCTGCTTGTGACACTCGTCAACCCGAACATCGTCAACCTGCACACTCACATTTTTTCAAACTGGAGACTACTAACAGGCACAGATGGGCTGGAGTGGATTTCTCTCTTTAGTGGCGGATTCCCTCAAAGTTTCGTTACAGGTCTTACGATCTTCGCGCTGATCCTCGGCGCCGGCGGACTCATCACCCTTCAGAAAAAACTGCCATTAATGATCACACTGCTCGCTCTTGTTGGAGCCTTTCTAACCGTTCGCTCCATCGGAACACTCCTCTCCTTTTCCCTGCTTTCCTTCCCTTTTATGATCCTAAGCTTCAACGCGATTGGCGACTACCTCACCCGAACCTTAACCCCTGTTTTGAAAACCACCGAGGAAACACTGAACAAGCTCACAACTGGTCTCATTGTTGTCTTAATGATCTTTACGGCGTTCACTGTCATTACAAACGGTGCAAACATAAGCCTCGGATCTGCCTCCAGCTTTGGTTTAGGCGTTCAAGAAGATGCCTTCCCCGTTGCGGCAGCCGAAATTCTCGCACGAGATGACTTCCCTGAAAGAATCATGAACATGTCCCACGATGGCGGCTATCTAGCCATGCAGAACCCACAAAACAAAATCTTTTGCGACACCCGCATCTCCTTATACGGAACCGACTTCTACAAAATGCTAAACAAGGCACTTCTCGGTCAGGCGGGCGCTTGGAAAACAATTCTCTCCGACTGGAATCCCCATGCAGTTGTCCTCAATGGTGCATGGCCAGACTCCGGCGCACTCGCCAACCGTCTTATCTCTTCCAAGGTCTGGAAAATGGTCTACTTCGACGGAACAACCATCATTCTAATTCGCGACCTACCCGAATACGAAACCCTCATCAACGATCCTGCCATTCAGAAACACGGCGGAGAAATTCTCGCCGAAGCACATCGGGACTATCAGACCGGAAACAAAGGCATCTTCAAAACCGGAAACTCCTCGCGTCTTCTGGGTGCTGGCGGTCTGTATCTCGCCCTAAATCGCCCACTAGAAGCTGAAGCGGTCTATTCCCTGATTGTAAAAAACAGCCCAAACATGGCGACCGCATGGCTCGGTTTAGGGCAGACCATGATTCTTCAGAAGAAGCTCACCCAAGGGATCACCTACATGGAAAAAGCGGCAACCATCACTCCTCGTAATGCACGGGTTTGGATGGGGCTTTTACAAGGGTACCGCATGAAAAACGATAGAGAAAACGTCACAAAAGCCGCTGAAAAGCTCAACAAATTCTACCAGGCTGAGGAAGCAACAATCGAGCAACAGGAAGCAACCACCAGCAAAAACAAAGCCGAAAAAAAACCTTCAGCGATAAAGAGCGACGAGCTCGAACTTCCGTCGGAACTAAGATAAACTTGGAGAGGGTAACGGTGCTCGAATGGCAGATGCTACCCAACAATCGACTCACTCATCTGTATGAAGATTCTGCAAACCATCCTGATCTGGGCAGCACTTTTCGCGCTGATGCTGCCGTGCGTTTGTGTTGCGGAGCATTGCCATGCCGAGGTGGAGC
>JAOZMR010000349.1 GCA_029934215.1 Pontiellaceae bacterium
TCTGCCGGCGACGCAATGAGCTGCCGGATTTGTATTGTTTTTGTTGTATAAGCATTTGGCTAATCGCAAAATGGAGAAATAAACGATGGGGTCTGTGACCCCAGCCCTGTGCGCAGGGCTTGATTTTGAGTAGAGAGTGGATTTCCAAACCCGTTTGCAAATCAACTCTCTACTCTAAATCGATCTCGTTTATTTCTCTCCCTCTCCCATTCGCGCATATTCGCATTCATTAGCGGTTCAAACTCCCTCTTTCCCCTTTGTATCCTTCGAGCCTTCGTGGTTAACTTCCTGTTTTAAATGGGAGAAACCTACTGCTCCGCCAGCCATTGCTGAAGCGGTAAAATTAGTGAAACATTAGTGGTCTGAAATTCTTTAGCCATGGATGGAAATAGAATATGGGCAGATGTTTACTGGTCTGCTGGGGGGGAATCTCTTCCAGAGGTTCTCGTTTTTTTTTCTAAAAATTATTTATAACTACGCTTTCCGGTGGTTAACTCTCCGTAGCTTACTGAGGAGGAGAAAAGATGTATCAAGCGATAGAGGCAGATATTGAAAATGGACGAGTGAAAAGTCCGGAGCTTCAAATGTTCCCCGCCGTCGCGCATGTAATGATTACGTGGCTTGGGGCATCCGGTGTAAAAACGTATCCGAAGCCTGTTTTTGGATGCGCGAAAGGGCTGTTGGTTTTATCGGAGGATTTTGATGAGCCACTCGAGGATTTTTCGGAGTACATGTAATGAATCTTTTGCTCGATACACACGCATATCTTTGGTTCATCGCGGGAAACGACCGTTTGTCGGATGTTGCTCGGTCGGCGATTGAAGAGGCTGGAAATCAGAAGTTTATTAGTGTGGCATCTCTTTGGGAAGTTACCATTAAACATCGTCTTGGAAAGCTGCAACTAAAAACAGATCTCCAAAAGGTTTTGACGGATCACGTCGTTGCTAATGGCTTTGAACTATTGCCATTAGAGGTTGACTGTTTTTTAGAATTGAACAAGTTGCCAATGCATCACCGCGATCCGTTCGATCGTTTGCTGATAGCTCAAGCAGTAGCGAAAAAGTTGACCGTGTGTTCTGTGGACGCGATCTTCTCGAAGTATGACGTTGATCTGCTGTGGTGAGTTCTTTGCATTTTATGGTGGATCTTTATATTGCGTCGGTTTAGGTGCAACGGTGACTTCTTCTCCTTTAATTTTTTGTCCGCTACGGCCTAGGCGATGGCGGGGGGGAGACGTAAAACCGAGTTGCACTCGGTTGTGAGCCTGCGGGAACGTCCAACATCCAACGTCGAATCGGGACAGGGAGTTTTGACCACTTATCTTCACTAATAGCTGCTAGCCCAATGGGGCGCAGTAGGGTTTTGTTCTTGTTGTATAAGCATTTGGCTAATCGCAAAATGGAGAACTAAACGATGGGGTCTGTGACCCCAGCCCTGTGAGCAGGGCTTGATTTTGAGTAGAGAGTGGATTTCCAAACCCGTTTGCAAATCAACTCTCTACTCTAAATCGATCTCGTTTATTTCTCTCCAACGGCGGAATAGAGTTTTTCGATTAGATAAACTCCCGCTGTTTTAAAAAGAAGAAACCTACTGCTCCGCCAGCCATTGCTGAAGCGGTAAAATTAGTGAAACATTAGTGGTCTGAAAGGCTGTTTCTATGAATGATGAATTGTTTAAGGAGGAAGGGTATCGGCTGATGGGGGCTGCTTTCGAAGTGTATAACGAGCAGGGAAGCCACTTGTCTGAAGATGTTTATCAGGCCTCGCTTGAGGTTGAACTGTCATTTAGAGGGGTTCCTTTTGATTCTCAGCGACAGCTCAATGTTTTTTATAAGGATGTGAAGCTGGATCCGAAGTTTATTCCTGATTTGTTTGTTTTTGACGAAATCATCGTCGAGCTGAAGGCGGTTAAAAAGTTGTTGCCTGAGCATGAGGCGCAGCTGATTAATTATTTGGCAATTACCGGAAAAAAGGTCGGCTACCTGATCAATTTTGGACACAACGGTGTGCTGGAGTGGAAGCGTATGGTTTTGTGAGAAAAGAAATTTTGACCACTAATCTTCACTAATAGCTGCTAGCCCAATGGGGCGCAGTAGGGTTTTGTTCTTGTTGTATAAGCATTTGGCTAATCGCAAAATGGAGAACTAAACGATGGGGTCTGTGACCCCAGCCCTGTGAGCAGGGCTTGATTTTGAGTAGAGAGTGGATTTCCAAACCCGTTTGCAAATCAACTCTCTACTCTAAATCGATCTCGTTTATTTCTCTCCCTCTCCCATTCGCGCATATTCGCATTCATTAGCGGTTCAAACTCCCTCTTTCCCCTTTGTGCCCTTCGAGCCTTCGTGTTTATGATTCTCCCCTCGGCTGTTGCTCTGACTTCCTCTAGCGCAGCGGTTGTGAAAAATCTCTAGTTTTGTAATGAGCGGAAATAAAAATGAAGACGATTGATGACATTATAGCTGCGGGTGAGGTGGAGACGGTTGAGTTCAAAAAGTCATTCGATAAGGATG